>DRMS01000384.1 GCA_011322515.1 Leucothrix mucor | reverse complement strand
GACCACCATAAAGACGATCATCGCCAGAGCCACCAAAAATAACATCATTGCCTTGACGACCAAATAAGCGATCATCACCGCCTAGTCCTCGCATACGATTATTTTCGTGATTGCCCTCTATGTTATCATCGCCCTCTGTTCCGATGATAGTATCAGCCGTTAGTGCAATAGTTGTATCATGTGATGCAGGAGAGGCAGTTTGTTGATTTTTTGTCGCTACTTTATTATCTGGACTATTTTTCTCATCTCCCAATTGACTTATCAAACTCTGCACCAGTTGCAGTAAATTATTTAAAATAGGCAATGGTAATTGCTTTCCAACAGAGGATGATTGTAATTGAGTCAGTGTATCCCGAATACTTTCGATCTGATTGCTAATATTCGTTTGTACGCTAACGCCCATAGATGTGTTTATCATGAATCCTTCCTTAGATAGTGTAAAAGTTTCCTAGTTACGACACCTTTGAATAAAGGCATCCTTGTTACAAATAACCTTTCCAAATAGAAACAACGACTTTAAAATGCGCTAATGGTCATAATAGAAGGATTAACGCAAGCCCATAAGATTTAGAGAACACATCTCACTCCTTAAAGCTTATTATACTTATCAGCAATTCCCTTTGATTTTTCAACTGGATACTTAATTGCATTGAGCTTCATCTTGCGCTCTACAGTCGGCAGTAAATCCACGTCTAGCTTATCTGCCAAGCGGATTAAATAAATCATAATATCCGCCATTTCCAACGAGACTTCATCCAAAGTCTCTGCGGATAAATTCTTGCTTTGCTTGTCTGTTAACCATTGAAAATGCTCCACTAATTCTGCACATTCAACAATTAATGCCATTGAAAAATTCTTCGGCGAATGAAACTGATCCCAATCGCGCTCTTTCGCAAATTCTCTCAATTCCTGTTTTATTGTTTCTAAATCCTTTGCCATCTTGTTATTCCTTTAAAGTTGCTTGTCATATAGACATTCATTTATTAAATTTCCGCACCCTTCGACTTCGCTCAGGGAGCTGTACTCTGAGCGGAGTCGAAGGGTGAAATTATTTATGTAAAAAACTATAGTTAGCGAAATTATACCTCTTATCCTTGATTAATTCGGCTCTAGTAGGGGATTTGCTATGGTGATAATTTAACCTAAAGATTTAAACACCATGAGCCTAGCCTTAGTATACAGTCGTACCAATGACGGAATTCATGCGCCACAGGTGATTGTGGAGGTTGATTTAAGTGCGGGTTTACCAGGTTTATCGATTGTTGGTTTACCCGAAACGGCAGTTAAAGAAAGCAAAGATCGTGTGCGCGCTGCTATTATTAACTCACGCTTTGAGTTTCCTAATAATCGCATCACCATTAACCTTGCGCCTGCGGATATTCCTAAAGATGGCGGGCGTTTTGATCTGCCTATTGCACTCGGTATTTTAGCCGCATCGGGGCAAATTCCTGAGCAGTCTTTGGCGGAATATGAGTTTATTGGTGAGTTATCATTAGGCGGTCAATTGCGCAAAGTGAAAGGTGTATTGCCCACCGCATTTGCCGCTGATAAAAAACAACGCGCGCTGTTTGTCCCCGAAGAAAATGCCGATGAAGCCAGTCTGATTTCATCCCTATCGGTTTACACTGCCAATCATTTATTAAAAATAACTGAACACCTTAATGAGTCGCAGCGATTATCCCCCTATAAGCGTGAAGAGCTTGATAATAGTAAACAATACAACGTTGATTTAAATGAAGTAAAAGGACAGTTCCAAGCCAAACGAGCCTTAGAAATCGCTGCTGCGGGGTGCCATAATTTATTAATGATCGGCCCACCAGGAACAGGAAAAACCATGTTGGCAACACGCTTAGCAACCATACTACCGCCAATGACGGATAAAGAAGCGTTAGAATCCGCAACCATCGCATCCATTAGTAATCAAGGCTTTAGCTATACACAATGGGGACAACGTCCTGTGCGTGAACCGCATCATACCTCCTCTGGTGTAGCGTTAGTGGGGGGTGGTTCGCAAGTGCGTCCTGGGGAAATTTCATTGGCCCATAACGGTATTTTATTTTTAGATGAACTCACCGAGTTTGATCGTAAAGTATTAGAAGTGTTGCGAGAGCCGTTGGAGACAGGGCATATCACTATTTCTCGTGCAGCAAGACAGGCAACGTATCCCGCTAAATTTCAATTAATCGCTGCAATGAACCCCTGTCCACAAGGGTATGACTGTGATTTAAAAGATAATTGCCAATGCTCTTTAGAACAGCAACGGCGTTATCGTTCTAAACTTTCCGCGCCTTTTTTAGACCGCATTGATTTGCAAATAGAAGTACCGCGTTTATCCCGTGAAGATTTGCAATGCCCCGCAAATTGTGAAAGCAGTGAGGACATTAAACAGCGCGTTGTCGCTGCGCGTGATAGGCAACAAAGTCGGCAAGGCATGGCGAATCGCTTTTTAGGCAATAAGGCGATAGAGCAATACTGCAAATTATCACCACAGGATGAAGCACTCATCGCGCAAGTATTGGAAAAATTCAAATTA
The DNA here is from genome assembly GCA_011322515.1 of Leucothrix mucor. Classification (GTDB taxonomy): domain Bacteria; phylum Pseudomonadota; class Gammaproteobacteria; order Thiotrichales; family Thiotrichaceae; genus JAGLBW01. Next base: position 8,994 of record DRMS01000384.1, on the reverse strand, counting down.
TCTGCACGCGCTTATCATCGTATTTTAAAAGTAGCACGCACTATTGCAGATTTAGCAGGGTGTGAGGATATTCAAACAACGCATCTTAGTGAAGCGGTTAGTTATCGCTCAATGGATCGGTTAATTGCAGCGCAAGCACCTGCTAGTTGATAATGGGCTAGACTCTATTAATATTTGATGATTACCTCCCTTTTTCCTTCTCTTTGCGTTAAAAAATAACCTCCCAGCCCTGCTATGCGCTTATAAGGAAGTTCCAAGCAATGATTTTATCCATCTTACTTGCCCTTTTGGGCTACCAACTTAAGGCGGGACAAGTAACGTCATAGCAAACAACCCGCGCTCTTCGACAAGCTCAGGGAGCTAGCTTCCTGAGCTTGTCGAAGAGCGCGGGTGAACAGCAGAAACATGAACGATCCCGCCTTGGTAGCCTCCTTTTGCTCCTGTTTGAATCATCTCAATCGTTGCGTAGAGTAACTATGCGCCTCTTGAGATCATCCAATCTGGGATAAAAAGGCAAGTTAGAGATCGGGAAGTTGTTTCGTGCACGTTCCTTAATTGCGTCACATCAGTTGATGACTCAAAAGCTGAAGCTTTCACTCCTACGCGACATGGAATTTATTTAACGCTTAAGGGTACAAAAAAGGCGCTTTAGCAAGCTGATGCTGCATTTCAACAGGTGCAAACCCTGTATATTTCGTCCTACCTTTCCCCGCATGTTTAGCAAATCCTAAGTCTTCCAATATTGCATAAGAGGCAGGTAGCACTAAAATTATCAAAACGGTTGCCGCTAACATACCAAACACAACACTGGTAACAAGGGGCACTAATACTTGCGCTTGCAAACTGGTTTCTGAGAGCATGGGCACCATACCTGCAACGGTGGTGATGGAGGTTAGGAAGACGGCGCGGAAGCGGTCACGCACAGCTTGCCCTGCGGCTTGGTGTAAGCCCATTCCTTCGGCGCTGCGTATTTTGACAAATTCTACGAGCAAAATGGAGTCATTAATCACCACGCCTGCCATAGCAACAAAGCCGATCATACTGGGTAATCCCATATCCAACCCCATCAATAGATGCCCCCAGATGACACCGATTAGGGCTAATGGAATATTGAGCAACACCACAATGGGTTCTTTATAATTCTGAAATTGTAGGCTGAGTAATAGATAAACACCAATAATCCCTAGTACGAAACCGATCAAAATAGAACCACTGGTTTCGGCATCTTTTTTGACTTCGCCTTCTAGCCCAAAGGATATAGTGGGGTATTTATCCTTTAGTTTAGAAAGGAAGTTTTCACGGGTGTGTTTAATAATTTCGCTTGTATTGGCAATTTTTGCATCAATATCGCCTGAAACGGTAATGGTACGTTGATGATTAATACGCATTACACGGGAAAATTCACGTTCTTCTTTTATCTCTGCTATGGCACTCAATGGCATTGCTTCACCTTTTTTGGAGAAGAGGGTGAGTTGCTCAAGGTCTTCAATGGCGCTATCAGGATTGCTATCCATTTTTACATTGACTTCATATGCCTCATGTCCATGATAGACATTATTGACTTTAACCCCTTGATAAGCAGCGCGTAATTGGGCTGATAATTGTTGCGCATCAATGCCTGATTGGAGTGATCCTGGCAATAGGCTAACGATGAATTGCGGTTTGCCTAAGCGTAGGTCATCCATAATATTAAAGGTACCTTTATAGGCTTTAAGCCAGCTTTGCAGTTCCCATGAGGCTTTGGATAACTGGTTTAAATCATCACCTTGTAGGCGGATGGAGATTGCCTGACCACTAGGACCAAATATAGGTTCTTTAAATTGTATGCTCAATGCATCCGCAATAAGTGGGGTGTTTTTTCGCCATAAATGCTCTAACTCAGCAAGGGAAGTATGGCGTGTTTCGGCATCGAGTAGATCCAGTGATATAGTGGCTAGATGCGCGCCTTGCCCGTGCGCATCGCTATTTTCACTGTAAAAAATCTGCACGTTTTTTACCAGTTTTTTACCATCAGGTTCCTTGGGTAATTCTTTTAGTGATTGAGTGAGGCTGTCGAGCAAGCTTTGAACTACCTCTTCGGTACGCTTAAAAGGAGTTCCCTGCGGCATAATAATACGTGATTCGAGTAGATTGCCTTCAATATTGGGAAAGCCTTTGAATTTAACCACCCCTGAGGTCATTAAACCAATAGAGATCATCAGTAAGGCAATTGCTCCGCCAACGACTAGATAGCGTATACGGATAGAAAAATCAGCTATTTTGCCGACAAGTTCACGTAAACCATTAAAGCCTGTATCAAATAGCTCACGCCAACGCGGACGTTTTCTTTCGCTATGCACTTCTAAAGAGTGCCTGAGGTGATGTGGCAAAATAAGAAAGGCTTCAAACAGGCTAATGGTCAATACGGAGAGTAACACCACGGGTAAAACCGACATGATTTGCCCCATTGTACCTTTTAAAAAGAGTAGGCTACCAAATAGAATAACGGAGGTAATAAAGGATGACATAACACCACGTATTACTTTTTGAGTGCCATCGAGCGCAGCTTGTAAGGGGGATTTTCCTGTGCGATATTCTGCCTCGATACTTTCAGAGAGCACAATGGCATCATCCATTAAAATACCGATTGCCATTAATAGCGCTATCATTGAGATCATATTAATACTGACCCCTAAAATACTCATAAGGAGAAATCCGCCTAGAAATGAAACAGGTAAACCAATCGTAATCCAAAAAGTATAACGCCAGCTAAAAAATAGAAACAGGACAAAGGTAGCAAGCACCAGTCCTTGCCAGCCATTGGTAATGAGCATATTAAGACGATCTTCAACCACTGTTGCCGCATCGCGGGTAATAATTAGGCGAGTACCTTCAGGTAGTTTTTTATTTTCTTCCTTAATAAAAGCTTGCACCGCGTTATAGACCGTCAATGTATCATCTTGTTTATTTTTACTGATTAGAATGCGTGCTGCGGTAACGCCATTGATCTTGGAGAATTTTTCAGTGTTTTCAAAGGTGTCTTCAATCGTGGCAAGTTCACCCAAGCGCAATTGACCCCCTGTTGCGGTATTAAGAATAACGAGATCTTCAAGTTCTTGCTTACTACGGCGTAGATTTTCAACACGAATTTGGTAGGAGTTATCACGCGCATAAAGCACGCCAGCAGGCATATCGAGCGATTGGGCTTTGATAAGATTAGCAATATCCTGAATGCTTAGTTTGTAAGCACGCAAGGCTTCGGGCTTAATACGCACACTGTATTCATGTTGCGGAAAACCAATCACCTCAACAATCGGAATTTGCGGTATTTTCAATAGACGCTGACGATAGTAGTCTGCCAGTGCTTTTAATTCAGCGCGGGGCAAATCGGCAGCAATGGCAAGAATGAGTACTGCATCAAGGCGGTTTAGCTCTTTAACGCTGGCATCTTCAACGCCTATTGGGAAATCACTAATAGAATCAACCGCTGCTTGCACATCATCTTTAAACTGTTTGAGATCACCTTCTTCCTGCATTTTTAGCGTTAAGGAGCCGATATTATCCTGTGCGGCACAGCGCTGTTCGAGGAGAAAGACAATGCCATCGGTTGCATCTTCAAGGCGGTTACAGATCCCTTCTTCAACATCTGAAGGACTCGCACCTGGGTAGGGGACATTAACGCCCACATAGACCGATTTAAGTTGTGGAAAGGTCTCTTTATTTAGGCTGGATATACTGGTCAATCCAAGCAGAATAATGCAGATCATTAAAATATTGGCAGCAGTGGGGTGGGATGCAAAATAACGGATCATTATTTTGTATCCTGTTGCTTAATTAATGCTTTTAAAGGCATCCCTTTAATGACGGGAACGAGATCATTAACAATTAACTGTTCACCAACGTTTAGACCTTTGCGAATAATCGCAACATTCCCCTGTCGTGATTGAATCTCCAGTGTACGAATTTCTAATTTTTGTTCTTGATTAACAATAAAGGCACGTCCTGAATGGATCGCTTTGCGTGGGATAATAATCGCATAATAAGCAGGTGCTGAAAGCTCTACTGCAACATACATACCTTTTAGTAACGGCGGTCTACCCGTTGTAATCGTATTTTGATCAGGATGATCGACGACAACGGTCACCGCTGTTGTATGACGGGTTGGATCAACGGATTCAGAAAAACGCACCACACGCCCTGTCCAAACCGCCTGATCATTACCACCCACTAATTTAACCTGTGCTTTTAGTGCTAGGTTTTTTAAATGTTGATTACTATTTGCCGCTTTTAAAGGAGTCGATTTTCCTTGTGCGGCAGATAATAGTCTTTGCATTTGCTTAATCGATAACTCAGCATTAATCTCTACTGCATCGGTATTAATTGCTTCAAATAATACACTGCCTGCGTTAATAATCTCGCCTTTATCAAGATTAGCAACACTGATGCGCGCATCGAAAGGAATTTTTACTTGGGTGCGTCCTAAAGTAGTTTTGCCTCCTTCTACTTGCTGTAATGAACGCTTTATTTTCGCCTTAGCATTTTTAATACGACTTGTGTAGGTATTTAATTTTCCTTGCGTGTCGGAGACTTTCTGGCGCAATTGCAATACCTTCTGCTCCTCTGCATCTAGCGTAGAGCGTGCAATCAGTCGCCTATTAAAAATAGTGCGAATGCGCTGTAACTCCTGTAAACCCAAGCGTAAATTAGCTTTAGCCAGCTTGAGTGATGAGCGTGTTGAGGCTCGCTCTTGCATTAATTGCTCTAATTGCGACTTGCTAGCGGCTAAGTCAGAGCGGTTTTTATCCAGAGACAACTTATAGTCAACAGGGTTGATGCGCACCACTACCGTCCCTGCGGCGATATTCGCACCCCGTTTAAGTCTAGGATGTACATAAGTTACTTTACCACTCACCTCAGACTTGCCCTGAAAAACCACCGTTGGCTGTACATTGCCATAAGCGGTGACGCTAGCAGAAAAAGGTCGCTTTTTAATGCGAATTACATCAACAAGTTTAGCTTCCATGACAATTTCCTCATGCACTACCTCTTTTTTTTTGCCTTGCATATTTTTAAAAGCAACCACGCCAATAGCGATCATAATGAGGAACATAATGAGGTTTAGTAGGAATTTGATCATGGTGTTTTTGGTTTGTTTTTAGGTGTTATCAATGACTGCAATCTTTCTGTAGGGTTGGATAAGGAAATTCATTACTTGAAACATCCTAAAGAAAAATCAAAAAACGTTAGCATCCTTCTAAGCTCCTGTTTTTATTACGAGCTAACATTCTAAGCAAGAATATAAACAGAAGTCAACTATTCCGACTGCTACCCCCTTTGGGCAAAATCCTGATTTTCCTTAGACCCGAAAAATACCCCCACATTTTGGGGGCGGATTTTGGGGGTGATATGGGTTTATTATGGGCATAAAAAAACGGAGCAATTGCCCCGCTGTATCGAAAGTTCGTCTAAATTTTCATGTACAAGAAAACCTATTTTCTTGTACATATCAGAAAAACAAGTACAAATTATTAGGCTCTCTTTTTGAAGGGAATAATATCTGTGCCTGTTCTTAGGTTGTCCAGATAATCAGCCCAGTATTGGAGCATTTCGCGCCTTTCTTCCACGTATTCTGCGCGATTATAAACTGCCCTTACTCTATCCTTATCTTTATGGGCTAACTGCCTTTCTATTGCATCAGGATTGTAGTTCATTTGATTAAGTAGGGTAGAGGCGGTAGTTCTAAAAGAATGTGCTTTCATAGTTTCCCCATATCCCAAACGCTTCAAAGCCATATTGACAGTTGCGGAACTCATCGACTTCCTTCTATTTCTTGCGCCTGTAAAAACATGCTCAAATCTACCCGTCAATAATTCGATTTCTCGCAGTATGATAATGGCTTGCTTGGATAGTGGGACTATATGGGAAGTGGCATTTTCCTCCTTAATGTGCTTTTTTGCCTTCATGCGCTTAACGGGAATAGTCCAAGTCGCGGTATTAAAATCTATTTCACACCACTTAGCCCCCGCAAGCTCACTAGGACGAAGCATAACCAAAGGCGATAATTTAAAGGCACAACGAACGACCAAAGAACCGTGATACTCTTCAATAACTCGCAATAAATGCCCAAACTCTACGGGGTCGGTAATCGCTGGAAAATGCTTTTTCCTGTAAGGTTTTAATGCGTCTTTTAGATCGGCGGTCTGGTCACGTTGCGCCCTGCCTGTTGCCACGGCATATCTGAACACTTGACCTATTAACTGTTTAACACGGTGCGCGGTTTCTAATGCCCCGCGTGATTCCACCCGCCTTAGTAGCATGAGTATTTCAGGTGGTTCTATGCTGTCTATTAACCGCGAACCCAGAAAGGGAAACACATCATTTTTTAACCTAGCAAGTGTACGCTGTGTATGGCTTTCTGAATTATCATCTTTCCACATAGCGAACCATTCAAGCGCTACGGCTTCAAGACTATTATTTTTAAAATTACTACCAGAAAGCCTTCTCATTTTTTTATATTCGTTGGGATCAATCCCGCGCCCTAAGAGTTCCCGTGCTTCCTCATGCTCTATCCTTGCGTCCTTTAGACTCACATTAGGATAAGAACCCATAGCAAATGTTTTACTTTTTCCTGCAAACTTATAATTGTACCGCCAATACTTGCCCGTTTTACTAGCGACTAAATACATTTGACCACCATCAGTATATTTTTTAGGACTTCCATCTTCATTAGGCTTTGCTTGCCTCACCATTACATCATTTAAACGTCTAATCATTGCGAACCTCCAAGATAATAAAAATAGGGTATCTGAGGTATAGCAGTCCAAAAATACCCTATCAAGTACCTTATTTTTCCGCGAATGGGGGCGAATTAGGGCGAAATATTACAAATGCTTTAGACATAAAAAAACCCGCTAGAATGCGGGTCTTAGGGGTGTTTTGTATTGGTACGAATTATCAAATGGTGGAGGCGGGGGGAATCGAACCCCCGTCCGCAAATCCGCTGCCTGAAGGCGCTACATGCTTAGTCACTCTATTAGTTTAACCAGTAGCTACCCGAGAGACAGGGTTTCTACCAGCGGTTTTGGTAAGTTTTAACGACTCCGCCCCAAACGTGCTTCGTGCGCGATCCTGTATGAATGATCTTCGACACTGGGTCTACAGGAGAACTCAGGCGAAGATTCAGCTAACTTATTAAGCAGCTAAAGCGTAGTTGTCATCATTGGCAACTAAAAGTTTCCAGCTAGTGTTTAAGTGGTCACTGAACCCACTGCATGCTCCCAAGGTTTTGTAATCCACGTCGAAGCCAAGTCGCCCCCGTTGTGTTACTTTCTTGAAAATTGAGTTAACTTAAATTGCTTAACTCGAAGTTCAACAGTTTATAGCTTCTGATAGTTCCTGTATATAGACATTCAGATATTAAATTTCCAAAAAAGTCTTTTTTAGATTAAAAACTAGCATTAATAAATAATACAGTAGTGGATCAAACCTGTGAATTTATAGTATTCAAAAGTAGTCTTCAATATATAAACCACTGAATTGTAAATTATTTCCGTGAAGTTCTTCTTTTAAAATCACAGGTTTGACTCACTACCAAAATAAGTTTGTATAGCTTTATATAAATCCAGAAACACGAGAATGGATCTACGGGTTCAAATGGATATTTCCTACGTCGAAAAAACCTGTTAATACTTTTTTTGCTTTTATATGAAAATAATTAGAGGAGAGCTGTTACTTTAATTAGCTTTTAAGAGGTGTTACTCTCCAGCGGGAACTGTTGTTCATTCCTTAGCTTAAGGAAGTTCCAAGCAATGATTTTACCCATCTTACTTGCCCTTTTGCGCCTGCTTGAGTCATCTCAATCGTTGCGTAGAGCAACTATGCGCCTCTTGAAATACTCCAATCAGGAACAAAAAATCAGCGCAATAGAGGTAAATTCATTACTTACTTAGAACTTCCTAAACCCTACCAACCAAGAGACTCCTGTGAACCAATCACTAATAGAAAAAATCCTCACTGCACGTGTTTATGATGTTGCTAAAGAAACGCCCTTAGACTTTGCTAAACTACTCTCAAAGCGTACTAATAATCAAATTTATCTCAAGCGTGAAGACCTACAAGCTGTATTTTCCTTCAAACTACGCGGCGCTTTTAACCGTATGTTTCAGCTTTCTGATGCGGCCAAGGCGCGTGGTGTTATTGCAGCTTCTGCGGGGAACCATGCACAGGGCGTTGCGATGTCTGGGATGACAATGGGGGTTGAAACGCGCATTGTGATGCCGAAAATAACCCCTGAAATTAAGGTCAAAGGGGTTGAGTCTTGGGGCGGCAAGGCAATTTTACAGGGCGATAACTTTGATGAGGCATATGCACATGCGCTGGCGTTGGCTGAGAAGCATAATTTAACTTTTTTACACCCCTTTGATGATCTTGATGTGATTGCGGGACAGGGAACGATTGGTATGGAGTTATTGCGTCAGCATCCTGATCCTATTGACTTTATTTTTGTTGCAGTGGGTGGTGGCGGTTTGATTTCAGGGATTGCTACTTATATTAAATACCTTAGTCCAACGACTAAAATTATTGGTATTGAGCATGAAGAAGCAGCAAGTATGACGGAGTCATTTAAACAAAATAAGCGCGTTATTCTGGATCAAATTGGCTTTTTTGCAGATGGGGCTGCGGTTAAACAGGTGGGAAAAAACACATTAAGAATTGCACGGGAGGTTGTTGATGAAATGATGACTGTATCAACTGATGAAACTTGCGCGGCAATTAAAGATGTTTTTGAGGATACTCGCACGTTACTAGAACCCGCAGGAGCACTGGCTACTGCGGGGATGAAAAAATATATTCAGCAAAATAAAGTAGAAAATCAGCAAATTATCTCTATTTGTAGTGGTGCTAATATCAGTTTTGATCGTCTACGGCATGTTGCAGAACGCGCTGAGTTAGGTGAAAAACGAGAGGCCTTATTAGCCGTCACTATTCCTGAAAAACCTGGTAGTTTTCAGGCGT
>DRMS01000383.1 GCA_011322515.1 Leucothrix mucor | reverse complement strand
GCGGGCACAAGAAGTTTTAAACTTAGGCTATTTTGGTCAAATTTAGTATAAAAATTAAATGACGCTAGGCGAGTAAGAGAGATTTTTGATGTGTTGCCTATCTTCTTTTGTAGAGCCTGTAGGTATTTGGCTTTGATATAAGGAGTTATGGCTGATATAAACTTTTTGCGCTCAATATGGGTAATATTTTTTCGGTTCTTGCTAAAAACTTTTATTGTTGTTAGTTCGGTATTAGCGATAAGTAAGGTTAGCGATAGCTGTGCTGGCATCTTTTTTTTAGCACCAAAGGCGCTAGCATAGATCGCTTGGAGATCGGCTCCATTCTTTTCCTTAGTATCCTTAGCACTTAGCAAGGTAGAAGCTAAGCAACATAAAATAAAGATACTTATTTTTTTAAAGTAAGAAGCAGAGGGCATGAGGTACGACGATGAGTTATTTTTATTATGGATCGTTGTGTTTAAAAATTTTGATAAAAAAGTAGGGCTACCAGTTTAAGGCGGGACAGTTCATGTTTCTGCTATTCACCTGCACCCTTCGACAAGCTCAGGAAGCGGTGTCCTGAGTCTACCGAAGGACTAGTTCCCTGAGCTTGTCGAAGGTTCAGGTTATTTGCCATGACGTTACTTGTCCCGCCTTAAGTTGGTAGCCAAAAATAGTAAAGAAGCTCTTAAAGAAAGCTCTAGATACTAAGCTCAGAGACTCTCTTGAAAGAATATTTAAAATTTTAACTGTGCTTGCCAGCTTGTATTTGGATTTATTCCCTGTGGGAGTGGGATGGAAAGATCACGGTACGAACCTGCTAATATATTTTTGCCTTCGGCACCAAATACTTGCTTTCCACGGAGTTCCAACTGTTTATCATCACCCAATAAATTAATAGTCAAGTCCTCTAACATGGCGTGTTTTGTGCCCGTATTGTGTACAGTGAAGATCAGTTTACTTCCTGATCGACGAATATTACTTACATCAAGCTGAGGATTAACACCTTTTGGCTCAATATAAATAGAACCTACTAAGGTCATCACCATTTGTACTTCTGTTGAACGTCTTTTGGATAATTTTACGGGTACTTGTTCTGCAACAAAACGATAGGCTAATTCTTTTTTAGGATTTTGCTCTCCTAGCCACTGGACTCTAACTTTCTGGGTTTTATGTGCAGGAATAACGGCTTGAGGCGGATAAATCATAAATAAATCATCCGAATCAGATTGATCTTCAGTTCCATCAAGACGTTGTTTTCTAGTCGTTGTTTTAAACTGAATAGCAATAGGCTTATCGCTTGGGTTGCTAATACGAAAGACTTTTTCAGCTCCTGCACCAGAAGGTGCTAAAGAGGCGTATAAAGGCTTTAGCTCAAATGCCGAAGCAACTGAAGTAAAAATAAGAAAATAGAGACTGATAATGAAGGGTATTATTTTTATCATAAGTGAAACCATCTTGAAAATTATAATTAACTTTAATCATAAAGATTAATTAGATCATCTGAAATAAAATAACGACAAGAGGCGAGGTGACTTTATTCTTTATACGGGAGGAAAAGAGCATTTGCGAGCTATTAGGTTTAACTCAATGGCTGAAATAATATGAGCAATAGCAACAATCCGTACGCGTTCCCACGCAGGAACATGAGAATAAGGGATGGCTAGTGAGACTACACAATTAACATAAAATATGAGAACGGTTTATGGAAGTTCCAAGCAATGAATTTACCCATCTTACTTGCCCTTTTACCCCTGCTTAAATCCTATCAATCATTGTGTCGAGCGATTATGCACCTCTTGATATACTCCAATCAGGAGCAAAAGATCTGCGCAATATTGCTAAATTCATTGCTTGAAACTTCCTATCTATTATTATTTCGTACTTTTCGTGGTTAAAAACATTTCTGTTTATAACGGATTCTGTTGGTGCTTAAAATATAGTACCTCTTTGCATAAATTAAAGCGGGACAGGCTTGCGTAGGTTGGGTTAGCTTGCCGAGCTAGTGAGGCAACGTAACCCAACAGATTTTAAG
>DRMS01000382.1 GCA_011322515.1 Leucothrix mucor | reverse complement strand
CAAAAGTGCGGTTGATTTGGCTAAAGATTTGCTGGATGAGTCAGGTAGCCTAAACGCATTAATGGGGGCGACTGAAGAAACATTCTGTTTTCATAAAGGCTTAGGTCAAGCAAAATACGTGCAAATGAAAGCGGTAGTAGAAATGTCACGGCGTTATCTTGAAGAAAAAATGCTGCGTGGTGATGTATTGACAAATGCCTCTGCCGTTGAAGATTATCTCAAACTAAAACTACGCAACTATCCCTATGAGGTTTTTTGTTGTGTATTTTTAGACAATAAACATCGTGTTATCGAGTTTGAAGAATTATTTAGAGGCACGATTGATAGCGCCAGTGTGCATCCGCGTGAAGTGATTAGGCGGGCGATTCATCATAATGCGGCGGCAGTAATTTTCTCGCATAACCACCCATCAGGTGTTGCAGAACCGAGTCAATCTGATCAGCACATCACTACTACGTTAAAACAGGCATTATCATTGATCGATGTGCGTGTATTAGATCATTTTATTATTGGCGATGAAGTGGTTTCATTTGCACAACGTGGGTTGATATAATTTTGAGGCATTGCTTTGTCTGTCAGTTGATAGTTCTGTAGCCTGTATACAATCCAAGTTAGAGATCGGGAGGTTGTTTCGTACACGTTCCTTAATTAGGCTATATTATTTAATTTAATAAAAAACATCACCTTCCTCCTGATACGTCAAGTAGTGATCCTGTTACATAACTAGCAGAGTCACTTAATAGCCAAAGTATAGCATTAGCCACTTCATTTGATCTCCCTACACGTTTTAGAGGTATAAACTCTTTAAGCTTTTCCGCCCTGTTTGCATCACCTGCATGAGCGTGCATTTCAGTTTGTATAAGTCCTGGGCGAACTGCATTAACCCTTATTCCTTCTTCGGCTACTTCCTTGGCAAGACCAATAGTAAAAGTATCAATTGCTCCTTTTGTTGCCGCATAATCAATAAACTCATTTGGAGAACCAAGACTTGCAGCAATAGATGACACGTTGACTATTACACCCCCAGACCCACCATGTTTAGTAGACATGGTTTTTATTGCCTCCTTTGCACATAAAAAACTACCAATTACATTTATATCAAAAACCCTTTGTAAACGCTTTTTATCCATAAATTCTAGTTTTTTTATCGGAGTGATTATTCCTGCATTATTTACCAATGCTGACACATTACCCAACTTCTCTTTAGTTTGTGAGAAGAGCGAGATAACATCTAATTCATTGCTTATATCTGCTTTGACTAATATTACCGAATAGCCAAGATCTTTTAATTTGTTATATAGTATTCGTGCCTTATTTTCACTACTGTGATAGTTAATACAAACGGCATAACCTTTTTCACATGCTAATTTCGCTACTGCAGCACCAATTCCGCCGCTGCCACCAGTCACTATTAAGACTTTTTTTACCATGTTGTTAATCCTTTATTATGACCTCCTGTTTAGGCTACATCTCATCAAAACCAGCTTGCTTATAAAGCTCTTTTGCCTTAGCTAAGTCTTGTTCAACTCCATCACCTTGCTCATACATCATCGCTAACGTCGTCAGAGAACCTTGCAAACCTTGATCCGCCGCTAATTGAAACCATTTAACCGCTTCTGCACCATCCTTTTCAACACATTCACCATCCATATACATAAAGCCAATGCCGTGTTGTGCGATAGGATAACCTTGCTCTGCTGAAGCCTTCATCCATTTAACCGCTTCGGAGCTACTCGGGCCAACACCTAAACCATTTTGATACATAATGGCAACAAGATGCTGGGCTTGTGCATTGCCTTTCTCTGCAAAAGGGGATAAGAACTGCATGGCTTTAGAAAAATTTTTCCCCTCAAAGGCGGACATACCCGTAGAAAAATTCATTTCTTCTGCATCTGTGTAGACTTGATTGCTCATTATTAAGTACCTGTTGGTGAGTTTAGTTTTTGATATGAGGGCTAGGCTCTATTAGTGTTTGATGATTACCTTCCCTTTAGGAAGTTCCAAGCAATGATTTTACCCATCTGGCTACCAGTTTAAGGCGGGACAGTTCATGTTTCTGCTATTCACCCGCACCCTTCGACAAGCTCAGGAAGCTAGTTCCCTGAGCTTGTCGAAGGGTGCGGGTTATTTGCCATGACGTTACTTGTCCCGCCTTAAAGTTGGTAGCCTTACCCATCTTACTTGCCCTTTTGCTCCTGCTTGAATCATCTCAATCGTTGCGTAGAGCAACTATGCACCTCTTGAGAGGCTCCAATCAGGAACAAAAAATCAGCGCAATATAGGTAAATTCCTTACTTGGCACTTCCTTATGACCACTTTTTTCTTCCCTATTGTGCTAAAAGATAGAAGCAAAGAATTGACTAAAAAGTGAAAATACAACCACATATCAACAGAGTTTAGTATAAGGGAAAACTCTTTTCCTTCAATGTTCCTTAATTTTTTATATGGATACTATCCTGCTGAATCTATTACCCCTATGGAGGTATTCAGTAATTTTAGTAGTTCAGTATACTTCCAGCATATTATATGACTTATTTGCTTATTTATTTTGTTTAGAGGAAGAACGACAATGAATCAAGAATACTACAACGCGACTGTTGAAATGGAAAAAGCTGGAGTTGATCCTGAGTACCTTCAAGGATGGCAAGGTGGCTATCTTATAAATGAAGTACGTGAAGAGCAGCGTGTAACAGAAGCCTATGAAGCTGGCTTTGACGATGGCAAAGAAAGAAAAATGGACGGCTATAAAGAATGGGTTAAATAATTCATCTTTATAACTGTTGAAAAAACGGGCTTTATGCCCGTTTTTTTATGGGGGGGATAAATGATTGAAATTTTAATTTTTTACTGATGTTCCCTCATTTCCATGCTCCTGCGTGGGAATGCATACGGATTATTGCTGATGCTATTTCAGCCGTTAAAGTACTTGAATAAAGTACCCAAATCACTTGCAATATAAGCGTTGAAATTTGTACTTTGTAGAATGCTCGATATGCATTCCCACGCTGGAGCGATGGAAACGAGGGTGTAATACCTTCGCTAATCGTGATCTGTAGATACTCTCTTCCAAGTCCAGAAAAATCAACAAGTTGAGGTGGATGCCTTACACTTATCCACCCTACAGTTTGGATTTAGCGAAGGTATTATCCATAGCAACTGATTTTTTGGAGTTTTCCCTATATAATCTGCACCCCGCATAAATGGTTGCTCTGCAAATCTATAGATGTTCACATATTAAATTTTCATTGTAGGGTATGGCTGTGCGCACCTTGTAAGGCTCTACACGGTGTATACAGTGATACCCTATGGCATTTGTGAAATTATATAATGATTTAGATAGCAACAAGCAAACGCTAACAGGTACAAAAAATGCTAACTGACTATCGCCAGCATGTAGAAGAACGTGCAACCCAAGGAATTTTACCTCAACCCTTAAATGCAGAACAAACTGCATCATTAGTAGGGTTATTAAAACACCCCCCTGTAGGTGAAGAAGATTTTATACTAGACCTACTAACACAGCGCATTCCAGCGGGTGTTGATGAAGCCGCTTATGTTAAAGCAGGATTTCTGGCTGCCATTACAACAGGTGAAGCATCTTCCCCGCTAATCGATAAGAAAAAAGCAACGGAATTATTGGGGACAATGTTGGGAGGCTATAATATCGAGCCATTGATTGCCGCATTGGATGATGAAGAAATAGCCTCAATTGCCGCACAAAAATTATCCCATACCTTATTAATGTTTGATGCCTTCCATGACGTAAAAGAAAAGCATGAGGCAGGAAATAGCTACGCAACCCAGATTATGCAATCATGGGCAGATGCCGAATGGTTTACCGTACATGATGAGTTAGCAGAAAAAATCACCGTAACCGTGTTTAAAGTTTCTGGTGAAACTAATACCGATGATCTTT
>DRMS01000381.1 GCA_011322515.1 Leucothrix mucor | reverse complement strand
GTTTTGAAGCCTTTGTTGGCTTTAGCGGGGAGACACATTATCACGAATATAATATTTCGCCTTCTGGATGCTGGGCAATCTATGCTTTTAAGGACTATCGACAACAAAAGCAATATAAGCCACCACATGAACCCACTATTCAAATAACTCAAGGTAAACATCAATTAGAGATAAAAGTGAGCTTAGCCGTCTCTACATTGCCTACTTCATTAACAAATCAAGCCTTTCAAATAGGTTTAAGCGCAGTAATTGAAAGTAAAAATCAGCACAAAACTTATTGGGCGCTAAACCATCCATTAGATAGACCTAACTTTCATCATCAGAGAAGTTTTGTATTGAAAGTAATTTAGGGAGTTTCAAGTAATGAATTTAACCCTATTCCGCAAATTTTTTATTCCTGATTGGAACATATCAAAAGGCGTATAGTCACTCTACACAACGAATGAGATCATCCAAGCTGGGATAAAAAGGCAAGTTAGAGCTCGGGAAGTTGTTTCGTGCACGTTCCTAAGATGGGTAAGTTTATTGTTTTGAACTTACCTAAGCAGAATGCCAAAATCTATTTATAATATTCCCCATCCGCATAAATCCAGCCACCTTCCTGTTTACCTTTAGGATCATGATGCGTCCAATGCAGTACGCCGCCGCGATTATTCCATTCATAACGAGCACGAATTTTAATATGATCGCCTTTTTTAACAGGTGCGCGCTTAGCTAGCTTTGTATTATGCGCGACCAGTAGGGTTATATCAGGCGCGAGTTTAACTAAGAATTTTTGATGCGGATTACCTCGAACATCATCCTTAAGCAGTTTGATAACCGTTGCATTGCTTTCTAACCAGAATCTGGCACGAGTATTGTCTCTTTCCTTACGGATTTTGCTAAGAACTTGTGCCTGATTATCAATCTGAGGCGATTTTGTGATGGAACTTTTTGAGGCAGTATTATCAGTCGGATAGTCTTTATCTTTGGTTACATACTGGTAGCCACCCACACCTGCTGCAATAATTAAAGTAGCGATAACACGAATAAGTTTACGGTTGCTCATTGTTTTATTATTTACCTTTTTTTAGGGTTTCTTTCCTAAGTATCGCATGATTTCTTCTTTCGCTTCGCTCATTACCGAGTCACGGTCTAGGCTGTCGAGGATGTTTTGCACCGCTAATTTCGGTCCAACTTCACCCCATGATTTGCCTTTAATTAAATACTCTTCTGTTACGCGACCAATAATTAGCGTGCTGTACCATGCAATTGCTCCTTGTGCGGCACCTGTTAATAAGGTTGATATTCCAACCGTGGTTATTTTCAGTGCTGAGGATGCAAAATGAATGGCCCAAAACGAGCCATATAATAAGAGCATTTGTGCGGCAATGGTTTTTATCAAGTCTCCCGCTTCTGTTTTTGACATCGGCAGACCATAAATATTGGATAAATGAATCACCATGCCTACATCAATCGCAGCGGCAGCCAAAATATCGGCAAGAGGAACGGGGTTTAGCGCAACCGCTACGCCTTTGCCAATACAATACATCTTGATAGTTTCTTCTCCAATCTCGCGGCGTGTGTTGAGAACACGCTGACTGACTTGCTCACTCAGGTTTCCTGCGAACATGGAGGCATTTAGGGCAGATAGTGTTTTCCCTTCTGATTCAATAATATCCCAGAGGCGTGATTTTAAATTTAGAATATCAACAGGACGCTGTCGGGTAGTTTCTCGCTCATTACCTTCTTCATCCACCATAATAATGGTTTGCTTGGCAGGTGATGCCGCACTAAAGATAATATTCTCTGGCGCAATCAACCCTGCTATGCGTTTACGGATAATACTACGTAGCTTGATGATTTCATCATCATTGTACTGATCCGATTTATTGACAATGAGAATAATGGGACGATTAAATTTCGCAACCGTTTTTAGCGCTTGTAACTCAACCTCTGTCAAATCGCTATCCACCACAAATAATAATAAATCAGAACGCCCCGCCACTTCATGGGCAATACGCTCACGCTCCTCACCATCAATTTCATTAATACCTGGTGTGTCGATCAGATAAATTCCACCCGCATCGATTTCTTGCCATTCTTGCATATTGGCTTTAGTGGTTTCACCGTGCAAGACGCTAACACTAAAGGCTTCACGCCCAAGCAACGCATTAAGTACCGATGATTTACCTACGCTTACGCGACCAAATACGGCAACATGCAACTGATTATTCTCCAATTTAGTCAGCATGGTACGTAATTGTTCGTAATCAATTTGCAATAAACCACGTACATTCTTGGGAACGCGAGTGTCATTCAGCAGTTCGCTAAGGCTTTCTTTGGCGAGTTGAAGGTGCATATCCCCAGACGGTTGTTGCGCTACTGCCTCTTCGGGCTTATTTTTTTCTGTTATCGAAAACCAGCTTGGCAAATAATCTTGCGCGCGCTTCCATATTTTCACTCAGCATCTCCTTAAATGTTATTGCAGCAGGTGCTGCCCGCAAGTGCCCACGTTCTTCTAATGTTTTTGCAGTGGCTTTGCCTAGTGCATCAAAAATCATTCCATAAGCAACTGCATGGGTTAATCCACCTGTTATAGTGCCTATTCCTGGAAATGCTTTCATACCATTACCCGCAACGGCTAGTAATATTGGCACACTTTTCTTAACCTGTCCCTGACTAAAATTTAGAAATTTTTCTATATCAAGCTTACGCATAGGGACTTCATATAACTCACATAGTTTCTTTACCATTAAGGTGCCTAGCACACCTTGAATCAGCAGATCAGTACCAGGGCTAATTGACGCTAATGCACCAAAGACTGCCTTACGAGTAGAACTAGTGATTATTTCACTCGCTTTATCGCGTCTAAATTCAATGATGTCATGATCTAGCTTTTGTTTAACTAGCACAAAAACACTTGCATCACGTAGATTTTCAAGTAAATCACTTTGAGCGTCTATTTCTTCTTGAAGTGCATTGGATAACGCCGAGACATCAGCTTTGCGTGGTCGTAAAACTTTCTCTTCGCGCCCATCAGGATAGATTCTGACAACTTCTTCAGTGCCGCCTGACTTTATAAAAGTTAGCTGGAGATTATTACTTTGGGATTGATCTGTTGCATCTTGCACTAGTGGTTGCGGCTCTTCTGCATCAAATTGCTGATAGAAGCGCTCTTTTAGCAAACATTGTTCTTCATCTGAAAAACGATCGCTTTTATTTAAGGCAACGATCATTGGCTTACCGTAACTACGCAAGGTCAAAATATCATTGAATTGACTACGTGTTAGATCAGAATCTGTAACATAAATAACAACCTGAGCACGCACTGCCTCATCATGTGCCATTTTATCCAGATCACCCTCTGCCTCACTACGTCCTGGTAAATCTGTTAAGATCAACTGATCACCTGATCTTGAAGTCCATGTGTATTCATTGATTTCAGAGGTAGAGCCCCCGCGCACATCAGTCAATACTTCTGCATCGGGAAGCAGGGTTTTAATAATAGATGATTTGCCCGTGCTAACATCGCCAAATATGGCAACATAGATAGCACCATTTTCCTTGCGCTTTTGCAATTCTGCAATTTCATGCTGCAACTCAGTGGTATCCATACCACTCTCTTTAGCCTCATCTAGCTCTTTTAAAACCGTTTCACGATCGATTTTTTCTTGTTTTTTCTTTTCGATACTAGGGTGGAGGATTTTTATAATAACCCAAGCACTAGCAACAATAACAGCCATTATCACGCCAAGATAAGCATAATAAAAAACAACGGGGAGATTGCTAATATACTCCCATACTTCCAGTACGCTACGCGTCACAAAGAAAATAAAGAGCAAAAACAATACAGAGGCAAGAGCAATACCTACCGCCATTAGGCGGCGAAATTTATAAGCAGTTTTTTTCATAAAGCGAGTTTATCATAGTGTGAAAGAAACTCTGCAAGGGTTTGTGAGATTAGAATTAAATAAAGGATGCTTTTAGCAAAAAAAGTATTTTACTTAAATTAAGGAGCGAGCACGGAATAACTTCCCGAAGTTCTAACGTAGAATTTTTATTTCAGATTGGATGAACTCATGAGTCATATAGTCACTTTACGCAACGAATAAGATCATCCAAGCTGGGATAAAAAAGCAAGCTAGAGATCGAGAAGTTGTTTCGTGCTCGCTCCTAAGCACAAACCATATTGATCAACTAATAAACCATAATATTTAGATGTTATTCCTGACTAAGATGTACCAATGTATGTGCATGTTGCTCCCAGTTTTGACCATCAAAATCTTCAATAATAAGTTTCTTCGGCTGAGGATCGAGACAGCGCACATTAACATCATAGCCATCGGGATTAGAGCGAGGAATGTAGAATGATTTAATCCCACACGTTTTGCAAAATTTGTGTTTAGCTTCCCCTGTATCAAAAGTATAGGTGCTAATATTATCTTCACCTTGTAACAGGGTGAATTTTGACTTTGGTACAATCAGGTGCAAATATCCTGACTTCGAGCAGATGCTACAGTTGCAATCTTGACTCACAATAACGTCTTCGGCTTCTACTTTAAATTGTACTGTGCCACAATGACAGCTACCTTTGTAAATCATTTTAAAATCCTTTTCATTTTGTGTTGTTAGGAACGCGGAGGTACTCCATAAGCCTTGCATAGCTCAACTAAGGTCGGTATAGCTTGCAGAACTGACTCTACACATGGATCTAAGAGCATATAAGATTTACAGAATCCCCCCATTAAAAGAACTGGAAATGGTAATAGATTAAATCTAAATTATCTTTTTAAACAGTATATTTTTAATCCCACTTTCATTATTTTCTTTATCTCCCCTTGCAATTAGTTTTTGCTTGCTTGATTTTTTAGGGTTTTTATCAATCATATCAAGTGCTAATACGCCATTGTAAAATGCGTAGACATAACGTTTAGGCAATGTCATCCATGCTGCTGCTTCATTGAGACTGGCATAATGCTGGTTGAAAACAGCCGCTATTTGCATAATATACGGAAATTTTTCTACCTTATTGAGACTAAGCCAATTGATAATCCTAATTTTTTCATCTGGATTACAATCTTCAGGCAAGCGCCCATGCGATACAAGTAAGCTAATTGTCCATATGAAATGCCTTAAATCATAGCTAAATAACTTGTTTTCCAATGATCCATTATTAATTTTTTCAATACGGTCAGCATCAACTTCAAGATATTCAATCAACTCCTCTACCATATTGCCACTACAAATTTGCACAAAAACGGGGTCTTCTATTGATAAATTACTATAAACAAGCTTCTTTTCTGGATTAATAATGATAGAGAGAGGGTTGTAGGATAACTCCATCCAGCATTCTGCTCGTTCTGTAAACGAAACAGTATCAACAACATAGGGAAGCAATGTTGCTTCAAGCTTAAATCGGGTATTAGTACCTGCATTTTTTTCATAGCTAGCATCTTCATACTGCCCACAAAGCTGAATCCAACGTAGTTGTTCTGCACTTTTTTTATTATAAGGTTTAACTGTCTTTTCATTTTCTAACGCTTGCTTAGCATTTTTTTCGCTTAACTCATCAAGGAATGACTGTAGCTCCTCTGGAGAAGTAAATTTATCCTCTTCATTCTCCTCTTCAGTCGGTAATGAGAGTTGATTATCGAGAAAACTATCATTAAATAATACATCCATATTTTCTATGTCAATACTTTCTTGATGATTCGTTTTATCTGCAATGTTAGATGTTAAAGACTCATTAACGACCTTATCGAAACTTAACTCTTTATCCTCTAATAAAGAATCTATTTGTGCACTATCAGGTGAAAAATCGACAAGTGAAACTGATTCATCAGGCTTTTCCTCAACCACTAGCTCATCATTGTCTGTGTCAAGAAGCAATTCATCCAGTGCATTTAATTCTTTAACCTCTGTCTCCGCAATTAGTTCTTCCAATGACGCGAGCCCATCAGGTATTGTATCGGGAGATAACGCTTCTTCTACAGGTGGAATTGACTCGCTAAGTTTTTCTTCAACCACTAATTCATCACTTTCTGTATCAGAAATCAGCTCCTCAAGTGCATTTAATTCTTTAGCTTCTGTCTCCACCGATAGTTCTTCTAGTGAAGTTGTCTCACCAGATATTGTATCTCGAGATAGTGCTTCTGCTACAAATGAAATTGACTCATCAGGCTTTTCCCCACCCTCCAACTCACCACTTTCTGTATCAAGAATCAGCCCATCAAGTGCATTTAATTCTTCAACCTCTGTCTCCACAGTTAGTTCATCAGGTATTGTATCGGGAGACAGCATTTCTACTTCTGTATCTATAGACCCTTCAATAGTATTTAATTCCTCATTAAGCACACTATCAAACAACTTCAAGCCATCAGGCTTAGTATCATCAATCACTTCATTTTCTGATATAAACTCATTAAAATTATGATGCGTATTTACTTCGGCGACAGAGGGCTCATCAAGTGTTTGAACTGCATTTGGGTTATTATTTTCCAATAGCTCATTCATCAACTCTGCCGCTTCTAGCAAACCATCGGGAGTGACAGGTCGGGGGAAATAAAAATAATTTCCATCATCTTTACGATAGTTAGACAGAACTAATGTTGGTTTATTGTTATCAGCGTATAAATTATCCCACGCATCAATAGCCCCCTGCTCATCGAAATTGGTAATATAAGCTTCTGCATCTTTGCCTAAGACTTCTGTGAATTTCTGCGAACCTTCCTGAGTTGCAAAGTAGAATTCCAATATTGCCTGTTGAATCATCGTCAATCCAACTAAAGCTACTTTTATAGGTGTTTTAGTCGTATTGCCTGCGGTTGTGATATTATTTGTTATTGGTTTAGTCATTTTTATTTTTAGTTGTTATCTTTAATTGTTATCAATAGCTTCACTAATGAGCATTTAGGCTAGCAACTTAAGGCAGGACAGTCTGTTAATTCATAGCGTTAAAAAAATTATCTCGCAAAGACTCAGAGTACGAAAAAGATAAGAAACATTCTTTCCATACCCTGCATCTTTGTAAGAGCTATTTTCCCCACTTTAACTTGATAGCCGCTGATTCTAACAGATGCAATTAAATTGAAGATGAATAGAGCTTTAATCCCATCGCTTTAATTCCATAGACTGAATAAATTGAGTAACAATTATTATGCAAATACAGTGGTATCCAGGTCATATGCACAAGGCAAGTAAAGAACTAAAAGAAATCTTGCCGTCTATTGATTTAATTATTGAAATACTAGATGCGCGCATCCCTTTTAGCAGTCAAAACCCAATGCTGGCATCAATCAGAGGTAATAAACCCTGTATTAAAATCTTAAATAAAGATGATCTAGCGGATGCGGGAAAAACGCAGCAATGGCAAGAGTATTTAGACCAACAAAAAGACATTAAAACTATCGCTATCAATATGTCTCATCCTGAGC
>DRMS01000380.1 GCA_011322515.1 Leucothrix mucor | reverse complement strand
TTGCTCCTTATTAGTTTATTTATGTCGCTATTAATATTACTTCGCTCAAAAATAGAAATATTCTGGCAATGTTTAGAACTATTGCTTAAATCCATACTCAATATAGGCAGTACTTGGACGTACTCCTCATAGCTAACAATATTTAAAAATAAAATAGCTAGATGGAAATAGGCTAGGTTTGTTCTTTGGTGGGAATGAATTAGTCACTAGTTGCTCTGCAAAGCATTTGCTTTGTCAGGGCATTTTGTTTTTGTATCAAAGATGCTTCCGAGAAAATACGCCAAACAAGGTGGTTTTTCGGCTACCAATTTAACACGGGAACGAGGATCTCTTAACTGTCCCACCTTAAATTAGTAGTCCTCGTTCCTTACATTAGGCGAGATGTTGAAATAATTATCCTACTCTTTCTCAGGCTTACGCGTAGCAGCAGTAAAATACCCCAGCAAAGACAATAAAAATATCACCATAACAATCCCCCCGTTTCCCCAGCGCATAAAGGGTGTTACGCCCGTAAAAGGCTGTACTTTATGGGTAATGACTTCGGTAGAGTAGGGTGGTGCAGTCGCTATTATCTTACCTTTTGTATCCACTATTCCTGATACACCAATATTCGTGGCGCGTAGTAAATAACGTCCTGTTTCGATAGCGCGCATACGGGCTATTTCCATATGTTGATGCGGTTCTAATGAGTCAGTAAACCAGCCATCATTACTGACATTAATCAGCATATTGGCTTGTGGTAATCCCTTTAGTATTTCACTGGCATAGGCATCTTCATAGCAGATAGATATTTGTGCGATATTATGGCTAAGTTTCAGCGTAGTAGCGCCCGTGCCTGCGGTAAGATTGTCCGATGGAATGCTGATCCATGTATTTAACCAGCGCAAATAACCAAGCAGAGGCATATATTCCGTTAGCGGTACAAGGTGTCGTTTTGAATAAATATCGCGTCCTTCTGGGGTGAGTGCTAATACGCTATTTTCAACTTGTCCCTGTTCATTTTGATAAAACGCGCCAAGGAGTAAATCTGTGTTATTGGCTTCGGCTTCTTGCTGCAAGGGAAGTATAAAGTCATCCATATTACGTGCAAAAAGATCTGGAATAGCGGTTTCTGGCCAGATAATTAAATCACTATCCCAGTTTTTTTGCGTCAAACTTTTATATAACTCCAGTATGGGACGTTTATTTTCAGGTAGCCATTTCTCTTCTTGAGCAATATTACCTTGTACTAGGCTAACCGTAATCGGTTCACCTTTAGGCTGTGTCCAGAAAATCTGCCCTGCAACCCACGAGCTAATAAAGAGGCTTAGGATAATAAAGAGGGCGCTAAATTGATGAGAAAATCTATTTTTTCGCTGTACTTTTATATGATTACTATTTGGAATATCGACCCATAGTATTTTGTTGGGTGCTTTGAAAATAAAAATGGAAGCCAATGCTCCCGATAGAAAAGCACTAAATAAACTTACCCCTAATACACCTGTAATGGGAGCGATATTTGCCAGTACGCTATCAATTTGGCTATTACCAAGATAGAGCCACGGGAATCCCGTAAGAAACCAGCCACGAAACCATTCAATCAGTACCCACATCAGCGGATAGAAAAAGAGCAGGCGAGTGACTTTATGGTGATAGCGAAATAAGTAGGCAAGCAAGCCAAACAAGCCAATAATTAACGCAATCAGCGTAACAAAAACAGTGGTTAGCGTTGCAGCAACGGGGATATTGGCATGCCCATAAAAATGCATACTATAAAATACCCACGATGCACCCGTGCCAAACATGCCGATCCCATAAACCCAAGCGAGGTAAAAATGCTGTTTTTTACTCTTTGCTTGTAGCAGGCTGTAAAATAGAAGAGCGATTGAAATCCATGCAACAGGGTAAAAACCAAGAGGTGCAAAGGCGAGAACTAAACTAGCACCTGCTAGAAAACTCAGTAAATAGAAGCGATTGGGAATGTTATTAGTAATATTTTGTTTATTCATAGTGTATAAGGATCAGGATAGCCCAGTGTTTGCAGAATATTAGTTTCTAGGGCTTCCATTTTCTGTGCTTGCTGCTCTTCAATATGATCATAGCCTTGTAAATGCAACATGCCATGAACAATAAGATGCGCACAATGCTGTTCCAGTGATTTTTGTTGCGCTTGCGCTTCATTTTCTATAACAGGCAAGCAAATCACCAGATCACCGAGATGCAATGGCAAGTCTAGCGTTACACCTTTAGGCAAAACAGGTTGATCAAAGGTAAATGATAGAATATTAGTTGCGTACGCCTTGTCACGAAAGGTGTGGTTTAGCGCCAAGCCTTCTGCTTTATCAACAAAGCGTAAGGTAACGCTTATATCACTAACTTGAGATGATTGCTGACAAGCCGATTCTGCCCAGTGTCGGATTTTTTGTTGATTAGGTAGATGATCATAGTGGTAAGGATTTTGTAGTTCAACCATTAGCTTAGGCATTGTTTTTAGTATCGCCACCCTGTCGTTCATCATAACGATCATAAGCTTTAACAATACTTTTCACTAACGTATGGCGCACCACATC
>DRMS01000379.1 GCA_011322515.1 Leucothrix mucor | reverse complement strand
TATTAAATAAACCACTGTTTGATGATGCGATGGCGGTTTAAGGAAGTTCAATCAATGATTTTACCCATCTTGCTTGCCATTTTGCCCCTGCTTGAATCCTATCAATCGTTGCGTTGAGCGACTATACGCCTCTTGATATTATGCTCCACAATCTGGAGCAAAAAATTTGCATAGTATTGGTAAATTCATGGCTACCAGTTTAAGGCGGGACAGTTCATGTTTCTGCTATTCGCCCCCTACCCTTCATGTGTAAACTACTTTTCTATTTGGTGAAGGGTGCCAATAAATCTAACATTTTGCTCGTACCCAAAAAGCGAGATATAGCGATTTATTTTGTTAGATTTATGATGTTCTCCTACTTGTACTCGCTATACAACCAATTAACATAAATAATTAACTCTATTAATCGCAATATTGTATTATATTACTGACCTGCGCCTAACATTTTCTAAGAGGAAGCAGAAACGCTATAAAAAATTAGGAGTTAATAATGAGGCGGGTTTTATTTCAAGTTGGGGCAAACTTTATCCTAGCAGGGGTTGTGACGGCGACAGCCAATGAATCTTTGACGATTTTACCTCCTGATTCTAGCGATCTAATCACTATTTTTGAAGTCGTCGTTGCAGGCATTGTTGCTTCTGCCATTACCCTTGCTCTCTTGGTTTTATTTATTGGGCAGTGGACGGGAAGAAAGCAAACGGCAGCAATAAAAACAATTCGTGAAAAAATCGAAAAAAATGAAGATATTATTCAATCATCCGTTGTCAACGTAGATGAAAATACCGCTAAAATTCAACAGCTACTAAATACGATAGAAAAAAAGTCAGCAGCCATCACCTCAAAACAACATCAAGCTTGGATTCATGCCGAGGATATTGAAGAAATGCTTGAGGAGACAGCCGAATATACCTCAGAATTACAGCAAAATACCGAGAGCGTTAATCAACGCATCAATCAAATACAAATCTATTGGGATGAACAACTAACTGACACAGCGGATGTAGTAGAACGTGTGCAGTCCACCTTAAAACAGGGACTGGAAAGAGTCGAATCAGGACTAGAAGAATTACAGCAAAGCGAAAACCAATCACGTGCTATCGCACAAAAAATTGTTGATGCCTATAGTCGCCAAGCGGTCGCGCTATCAGAAAATTCATCTACTTCAAATGATATTAAACAAAACTTACAAAAGGCATTTAAAGAATCCACACATCTTTTACAGCAGCTAGATGAACACAAAGAAAATGCTAACAAAGCATTTCAACACTTTAATAATAAACTAGGAAATTATGAGTCTCAAGCATATGAACAATTTGACAGTGCATTTCAGGCAACCGATATTGCAAGCCGAGAATTGACCGCAAATGTAAATGAAAGCCGTCAGCGTATTGATAATCTAAGACGCTATGAGTCAGAAGGCCGCACTATTAAACTGCAAGCGAGCGAGCATTTAGAATCAATGAATAATAAGTCAACAAAACAGTTTGCAACAACGCTAGAGAATACACAGCAAATGTTTACAGCGCTACAAAATGATGTTCAGGATGCGCAATATACGCTAGATACATTGCGTAAGATAAAAAAAGAAACGACAGCAGACCTTGAGGAGAAACCAATCTTGCTAGAAGAAGCCTTTACCAGCGATCAAATTCATAGTGAATCAAAGACTGATATCATCAAAGAAAAAATAGAACAGCAAGCTATCAGTGGTGATAGCACATTAGTCCCCCTCTTCTCTTTTTTGAATAAAGAGAAAAAAAAATGAGCCTTCCTTGGCTCCCAATCAGATTGATCCATCAATAACTGGGCAAACATCCTTCACCCCTGATTGGCGACGCTTCAAAGTGTTAAATTCAGTGAATCTTCACACCTAGAAGAGCTCTCGTCCATCCGTGTAAGATATTAAAAATAGCAGTATATGGATAGCATATAAAGCTGAACGGAGGCTGAATCTCGATGAGCAAGCTAGATCATATAGTATTTTTTAAACAATATCAAAATTTAAAAATAGTTTTATTTAAAATAGAGTTAAAATTCAAACTTAAACCATTACATTAAGTTTAACTAAGACTACTCTAAAGCAACAAGCACTAAAAGCTATGATCACCTTAACACTTCCACTGCTCAGCCCGATAATTTCACCTGCTTCCTAAGTAGCTATCGATGGTGATTCAACATACTTTCCACTAAACTGATGTTTTTACTCACCGATAATAATGAAGCTTTAACAGCTTATTCCGAAAAACACCAATGACCATTCAAAAAATGAACCCATCAAATCAGACTGAACGCCATAATGAGCGCATGAGGCGCACTAAAGAAATTGTTGATCAACGTATTGCTGAGGCTCAGGAAGAGCGCGGTGTTTTTATCTTGCTAACAGGCAATGGTAAAGGCAAAAGCTCTTCTGCCTTTGGGATGGTTGCGCGCGCCTTGGGGCATGGGCAAAAAACAGCTATTATACAGTTCGTTAAAGGTCGCATGGAAACAGGCGAGCAAACCTTTTTTAGCCAACAGGATCAGGTTGATTTTTATGTAATGGGCGACGGTTTCACTTGGGAAACACAAAATCGTGATAAGGATATTGCATCAGCGCAACAGGCTTGGAAAATAGCACAAAAAATATTGCAGGATCCACGTTACGATCTTGTTGTGTTGGATGAAATGACCTATCTATTTAAATACAATTATTTGGATTTAGACGAAGTCATCAGCACTATTAAGCAACGCCCTAAAATGCAAAATGTTATTATCACAGGGCGAGGTGCTAAAAAACCACTCAAACAAGCGGCTGACACTGTGAGTGTGATTATGGATGAAAAACATGCCTTTAAAGCAGGCGTAAAAGCTCAAAAAGGAATTGAATGGTGAGAACTCATCCAACAACGGCTTCATGCCCTGCGATTTTCATCTCTGCTCCCGCATCAGGACAAGGAAAAACCACCATCACCGCAGGACTCGCGCGCTATCATCATAATCAAGGACGTAAAGTGCGTGTCTTTAAAACAGGTCCTGATTACCTTGATCCTCTGATTCTACAGCGAGCTTCCCATCATCCTGTTGAGCAAATCGACCTGTGGATGATGGGAGAGAATTATTGTCGCCAAGTACTTTTTCAAGCTGCTGGTGAAGCGGATCTTATTATTATTGAAGGCGCAATGGGACTATATGATGGCGACCCAAGCAGTGCCGATCTGGCTGAGTTTTTTGGCATTCCCATTATGCTGGTTATTAATGGCAAGGCAATGGCGCAAACATTTGGTGCGATTACACTTGGCTTAACCCAATATCGCCAAGGGCTTCGTTTTGC
>DRMS01000378.1 GCA_011322515.1 Leucothrix mucor | reverse complement strand
TAAAAAATGATCTCGCAAAGGGATAGAGTCACAGCGAAATTGTTTTTTAGATAAATAATCGTAATAAACGGTATGACGCAAAAGATGCTGAGTAAGTCCCATCTTTTTAGGTCTCAATCGTTCTGACAAATTATATCAGAGATAAATAGCCTTGGAACTTCCTTACTTGCCCTTGCTTGAATCCTATCTTTTTTTTATTCTCGGGCAGTTTCCTAGGCGCTGCTGATATTTGGTTGTATTTTAATCTTGTGGTTTATTTTTAACGTAGATAGAGGGAAAAATAGGAGATAATCATCAAATGTCAACAGAACCTAGCTAACGGATGCCAGTAATTCTTCTTTATCAAGGGCAGAAAAATTCTTTTGTTTGGCGTTCTTAAGTTGAGCCCCTAAGTCTATGGCGATACCCTTCGCATGAGTAATAAAAAGCTCCATAGCGGCATAGTCATTAGTGGCAGAGGGGAGTTGCATAATAATAGATAGACCAGGCGTTGTGCTGTTGGCCAATTCAGTTGCTACCAGCGTCCAAGGCTTTACTCCATTGGCAATGCGGAAAATACTTATGTCCTTTTCCTGATCCGTATTCATTAAATAATGATAGATATCCATCTCACCAAATTGCAAATTATGTTTCTCCAGCACGGCGGGGATCTTGTTGCCATCAATACCCGAATCATTTAATGCTGCAATAAATAATACAATCTGTCGTTCTTCAACAGGTGGACTCTGCTGTTCTTCCGCCTCTTTAGGTGTAGCAATAGGAGGCGGTGTAGAGCCATCAGCAGCAGAGAAATCACCTAAAACAGAACTCATTAGATGACCTTTATCATCGTGTATTTTAGGAATAATGATCACTTTGTCCTTAGGTTGTTTTTGTTGTGATAGTTTACTAATCACATAAAGTCCAAGAATAGCGATAATGCCTGCTAAGGTTATGAGTATACTGATTATATTCATCCTAAATTGATCCTGTTTAGTATTTTGTTAGATTACCAATTTAAGGCGGGGCTACTAATGGTAGGTAACATCAGCTTGTTGAGCCTCGCGAGATAACCTCACCCGACATTTTTGCTTTGTCGGGTTAGGTTTTATTGCTATACAATAAAACCTATAGTTTTTCACATGAATAATTGCACCCTTTGACTCCGCTTAGGGTACAGCTCCCTGAGCGGAGTCGAAGGGCGCGGAAATTTAATAAATGAATGTCTATAACCTACATTACTACATCTGTTCCGTGTTAAGTTGGTAGTATTCTATTAGGTAGGAAACTGTGCTATTCAGCAGGCTTCCAAATAATCGCATCGAGTGTCCATGTTGATAGCACGTCTTCTGGTGGGATTTCACCATCAGGTCCATTCCATCTTCCTGTGAAAATATACAAAATATTACGCGCATTAGGTGCATAGCAAATTGTTTTACCCGATAGTTCTTCTTTCCCTGCTAAGCATTTCTCAACGTTTCCAAAGTTATAAATATCACTAAATTGTGTGCTCAGGCGGTGTCCAAGTTCGTTATGGATTAGATTGTCTTCAACAACAATGGAGTAGATGCTATTTTGCTCAGAGGTTGGGTTGATTGTCATTAAGGTCTTAGCACCTTTTGCAACGCGAATAACAGGGTAAGCCTCACCTTCTTGAAAGCTGGTTTGCTGGGAAACATTTAAGCCTTGAAATATTTGGGTGATGTGGTGGATATTAAAGGGGGTTTTTGCGTTAATTGGACCAATTCTATCGGATGATAGCATGATACGACTAGCAGAAGATGCTCTTGATGTTTGTGCCGCATTGGTGTTATTTCCATCGCTACTGTCGCCACAACTAGTAATAAGTGTAATTAATAGGCAGAGTAATAGTGTATTAAGCCATTTTGATAGCATGATGTATTCCTTGATAGTTTGTCTTGATTGCATTTTTACATAAAGAGTAGCTGGGGACGAGGAAATAATAACTTAAGCAATCTATAGATATTCATTTATTAAATTTACGCACCCTTCGACTCCGCTCAGGGTACAGCTCCCTGAGCGGAGTCGAAGGGTGCAATTATTTATGTGAAAAACTATAGCTTGCACCCAAAAAAGAGGAGGCATCCTGCCTTTTCACTTTGGTAGGAGAATATTAGATTAGCGCTTGGTAATTTGGGCTACCACTTTAAGGCGGGACAGTTCATGTTTCTGCTATTCACCCGCACCCTTCGACAAGCTCAGGAAGCGGTGTCTTGAGTCTACTGAAGGGCTAGTTCCCTGAGCTTGTCGAAGGGTGCGGGTTATTTGCCATGACGTTACTTGTCCCGCCTTAAGTTGGTAGCCGTAATTTGCTCTAGTGTAATATTTTCATCGTGTAAAAGTGTATCTAAGCGGTGTTGTTGAATTTTAACTTCTAATAGGTATTCGCCTTCTGGAGAAATTGTTTCGCTTTGAATTGCTTTATCTTCGTATAGCTTAGC
>DRMS01000377.1 GCA_011322515.1 Leucothrix mucor | reverse complement strand
GCCATCGGAGGCGGCTTTTGCATGATAGGAATCTTGCCATTCATCGGCTTGCTTTTTATGGCAAAGCGCACAGGATTTAGGGCTAATATCATGGGTAATAGGATGATGCGTTTGTGGTGCATCGCCTTGAGGGGGAATGGGCAACTGCCAATAGTCATTATCGGTTGTCGCCCATAGTGAACGGTTTGTTAACACGCACACCATGATCAAGAGAAACAATATGAATTGTCGGTTTCTATTGATCATGGCGTGTGTGATTAACATATCAGATTAATGCTGACTTACTTCTTAGCAGGAAGAAATGGCTCAGGATTTACTTCAGCGTAAACAAGCTCATCTGTATTTCTTCTCATCATATCTTTCATGCTAATTTTGAAGAACTTACGTCCTACAGTGAAGCTCATAATTAACAAGCCGATTAGGAAAGCACTGTAAACTAATGCCCACAAGACTTCTCCGCCACCTAGCATGCTATCAAACAACTGAGGAACGGTTAGCAATTCAGTTAGACCTTCGCCAAACATGACTTCATCAATCGCTTCTTTATTCATTGTGTAAGGAATATAGCCAATGAAGAATCCAGGAAGTGCAGCCAATGCCGTCATATAACCTAAACCAAGACGGGCATAAGTACGTACTTCACAGCCGATCATAAAGACAGCGCCAAGTGCTAGGAATGGACCACCCACAATATGTCCCCAATAAAGACCATATTCTTCACCTGATGCTAATGGCATTTCGCCAGCGCCTGATAACCAAACGATCATTAGGAAGATATTGAATGTCACGATAGCGACCATAAAGCCTTGTAGTGGTGCCATGCTACGGAACATACGGAAGGTACATTCAGGCATACCCGCCTTACAATATTTTTCTTTATTAATAACGACTGACTCAGGCGCCATAACAGAACATTCTGTGCCAAAACCAGATTTGGCGATACCGAAACCTAGTATTAAACCAGGAATTAATAGACCTAATACTCCCCACATACCTAGTTGGCTAATTGAGCCTGCAAACTCATCCGTGAAGATGGCGAAGTAAAGCGGAACGGCTAGGAATAGAATTAAGATGGTGTTTAAAACAAACCGTAGTGGATCTTTTAAAGGTACATAATCAGGATCATAACCTGGGTTGGTATGATCTTTACTGTCATGCACTAATCTTGCAACAGGTTTTGTCTCTTGGTGACGGAAATAACCGCCAAGTTCTAATTTTAATGATATTTTAAATGCAAGGAATGCAAAGGGGATACCGCTAAATAGAACGACCCAAGAAGCAATGCTCATGGCAGGCAGACCGCCCATAAAGTGATGTGTGGTACAACCCATTGCTAAGCGTGTGCCAAATGAGAACAGCATACCACCGACAAAGGCAAGCAGGATCATGCGCCAGTTATAGTGTACCCAGCTACGCACATCTTTTTCGATAATGCCTACCAAACGAGCGCCCGCTAATGCACCAATAATCGTCCAGTGAATATTGGGTTCATAAACCTGTCCAACCAAGTCGGTACCAAGGAACATCTTTTCGATAGTTGCGTACATCTGAGCAAACCCAGAGGTTACATTAATAAAATCCGCATCCATATCGGGATGCATCCAAGTAAAGGTGTAGTAAAGAATTTCAGAGAAGCCGACAACAAGACCTCCTAGCCAGAATGGCCATTGCTTCAGCATTAAATGTTTAAAATTACTCATAAATTATATCCTGCGGTTATAGCGATTAGTATGATGGGGGGGGGGAGCTAACAACTTATCTCTCGCAAAGATGCAAAGCTTGCTAAGAAAAGACAAAAGAAAGACCTTTGCGTCCTCTGCGAGAGATATGTTTTTTTATTTCTATTAAAATTATTCCACTGTCATGGCGGCTAATTTATTATCAGCAACTTGTGTCCATTCATTTAAAGAAGCGTCATACACTTTAGCACCTGTATTAGCTGCAATTTCATGGAGTGAAAACCATGTTAAGGTTGCGAAATTACCTGTATCTGAATAAGAAATGGTTGCTTTGCTTGGATCTAAGCCAAGAGCAGATGCCGTCTTTTTAATATTATCCGCGCTCTGGAAAGTGAGGGTGTCGTTACTGATTAAGTTCGTTGTAACAGGCCAGTTTTTAGCACTAGGGATATGCCCTTGGCGTGTTACTAATTTGTTCGTTGGTGCTAATCCAAGGTAACCACTTAATGGACGGCTATCAACTAATTGTGTATCAGCAGAACCCATTGCCGCTTTAACATCTTTCATCGTAGCGATCAGTGCGGAGTTACCCTCTTTAGCTGTATATTTTCCTTTAGAAGGTTTGCTTTTAGACTTTGATTTATCACGTTTTTCAGTCATCCATTTGTAAGTACCACCATTTAAGATAGCAACATTGGTATGACCATAATATTTCATCGTCCAGTAAAGACGGGTTGCTAGCATCACATCTTCAACTGATTCTGCGTTATTAGTGATAACAACCGCTGTATCATTGCTGACACCACTTTTTTCCATCAGCTTAGAAAACTTAGCTTTATCTATGTTCATAGATTGAAGCTTTACGCCATTACTCTCGCTACGGGAAAGTACTTTGACCCATTTAACCAATGCAATATTTTTTGAATCAATATGACCACCAACAGGTGTTTTAGGCTTTGCTCCGCCCACGCCACAGGGGTTTACAGCGGGTTTTTTAGTGTATTTTTTGAATGATTTTGGATTAGTGCGTACATCTAAAATTTGCACTTTATCCAAATTTTTTGATAGCCAATCTGTTTCTACCAATACGCCTGGTAGCGCTTCTGCATAAGAATTAGCAGTGAATATAACTAATACGGCTGGGGTTAAAGCATATAAACAGGTTTTCTTAAGTATGGACATAAATACCTCCTAGTAAAGTAATGTCTCGATTATTGTCAGGATCCTTCCTGACTTTATTTAGGGGATGAAAATTAAAATAAATAGCTAACTTAGTTTTAGTATAAAAATAAAAAATCGCAAGATAATTGTAGTTATTAAATAATAATTTATTTTAAATAAACACAATCATATCCCGCCATCCATTATTAATAAAAATAGGAAGCTTAAATAGTTTAGTGGGAGTTGTAAATACAGTAAATAAGTGTAGCGATCACTAATATCTAAAATAGATAAAAGCTAATAGTATTAAATTACAGTTATTATGTATTTAACCTAAATTCGCATTGAAATTACAAATTAAGGTTTAAAAAGATAGTGCAGAATCAGCACTGTAAAAGATCATGGTATAGATAGCCATGAAATAGTGTAATGTCACTCATTTTGTATGTCATTTGTGACTCCTAGTCGGTAAGCAATAAACTAAGGAAGACCTTAGCTATCAGTGATAGATTAAACTTATGCTTATTATTATAGAGTCATTTATTTGGCACAAGCTTGATTATAAAATCCTTCTAAATCACTTATTAGTTTATGCAATTAATAACTCGAACGGGAATATAACACAAGAAAATAGAGTATAAAAGAGCTATGAATTAATGTGAGTAGGTAGTTTAAAGTGAAAGTATTAAATAGGTTGCTACTATTTAGATTAATTTATAAACTACTTGATTAGTGAAAACTATAGATATATAAAATTTTTCTTATGACTTAAAATTCAGCTATTATTGTTTTTATTCTATCTGGCTGTATTTTATAAATTTTTAAAATATTATAATTTGCTAATATTTTAAAATACAATAATAAGATTAGCTTATGAACTTGATAATTTTAATTTCATTTAAAAATAAAATTAATGACCATTTTGAGTAAAATTAACTCTAAAATAGTTATTTTTTATCATTGAAAATGGTCTTTATGCATCAATAAGGGGAGCGATTAATAAGCTGTACTTATTATTACTAGAAATATAGCGTGACTAAATTTCTAGCCACTCCTTAATAATCTCATCACTGGATAAATGCTGAATAGAAGCAAGCGCATTAGAGCGCATAGCATTTTGCAATGCTTGATCAAAATATAATTGATCAATAGCATCTGTTATTGCATTAGTATTTTCATTTTCTACCAATAAACCATTCTTGCCCTGTTTTACAATTTCACGTGGTCCTGTAGGGCAGTCTGTCGCAATAACGGGACATTTTGTAGCGAGTGCTTCAACTAATACCATCGGAAATGCTTCGGTTCGACTTG
Source organism: Leucothrix mucor (assembly GCA_011322515.1). Taxonomy (GTDB): domain Bacteria; phylum Pseudomonadota; class Gammaproteobacteria; order Thiotrichales; family Thiotrichaceae; genus JAGLBW01. The sequence continues at coordinate 7,815 of DRMS01000377.1, read as the reverse complement.
ATAAAACTAAAAACTCAGCACCTGCCAAATAAGGGTAAGGATTCATTTTTACCCCGATTAAATGCACTTTGTCGATTAAATCTAGTTGGGTAATTTGCTGTTCTAGTGATGGGCGCATTTCGCCATCACCAATCAGTATAAGATCACAATGTTGTTGCGCTTTAGAATTTGCATAAGCTTCAATCAGTAAATCGAAGCGCTTGACTTCATTTAAACGTCCCAAAGCAACCATATAGGGCTTAGGATGCTGATAAGGAGTCTCTGTTTGTTTGGCAATTTCATCAAGATTAACAGGGTTATAAATACGTGCAACACGCGTTAAGCCATAATCCTCACGTAAAATATCCGCCACATCATCCGACACTGCAATCACTTTTTTAGCACGATGATAAGTAAGGCGCACTAATAGTTTTTCAAAAAACGACAATAATTTACGCGGATTACAATGCACTGAAACAACCGCCTCTCGGCTCGCCATTGCCACAGGGAAATTAGCGGTTTCCATAAAACTAAAGATATGATCATACTGCTGCTGCTTAAAATGCTGGTGTAACTTGGTAGCGCGTTTAAACACATTATAAACCTTAGCGGGGATACCCTGTTTTTCAGGACAGTGCAGATGAACTAAATTAGCAGAAGGTTGATAGTGAATCTCATCATCACAAAAAATAATAAGCGTTACCTGATGCCGCTTTGCGAATGCCTCAGCAAGATTAATTGCCACGCGTTGACCACCACCAAGATCTAAATCTGCTATTATAAGTGCTATTTTTTTCATATTCTGAGTGTCTATTCTTTTTATATAATCAACACCTTATTTGCTAGACTGAACTTTGTAAATAAAATAACGATTAAGCGCTTATCATTTATAAACCCCAAGACATTCTGAAAAGGAATAGCTACCATGTATCACCTTGTTTATACCTTGCCTATACTCATAGCGCTATTACTCTCAGGCTGTTCCACCTATGGTGAAATCAGAAATGACCCTGCAACAAAAATTACTGCCAATAAACCCTATTCCCTAAAATCCTTTCATAAAAAATTCTCAGATAGCGATAGCTTTGTCATTCTAGCCTTCTCTGGTGGTGGCACACGCGCAGCTGCATTAGCTTATGGGGTATTGCAAGAACTACGTGATACCCGTTTTACTAGTAGCAGTGGCAAACGCATGCGTCTGCTTGATGAGGTTGATGTTATAAGCTCGGTTTCAGGCGGAAGTTTTACCGCTGCCTATTACGGCTTGTTTGGTGATAAACTTTTTGACGATTTTGAGACTGTATTTTTAAATCACCATATTGAAAAGCAGATTTTAAAACGCTTTCTTAATCCCTTTTTTCTGATTTCTCCCCAAGGAAGAACTGAAGCTGCCATTGAATATTACCAACGCACTATTTTTAAATATGCCACCTTTGGCGATATGATGCAGCATCCTGATGCACCGATGATTATTATAAATGCCTCTGACCTAGGGCATGGCGTGCGCTTTTCTTTTACTCAGGAATATTTTAATTTGCTCTGCTCAGATTTATCTTCATTTCCCGTTGCGCGTGCAGTAACTGCATCGTCCGCTGTTCCGCTGTTATTTAATCCCGTCGTGGTCAAAAACCATGATAAATGTGGCAAAGAATTACCGCTTATACTGCAAACAACACGCAATCGAGCTAAAAAAAGCGCTGAGTTACAGATGATTCTGAAAGGGTTGAATACCTATTATGATAAGGGGCAACGACAATATGCTCATTTTGTCGATGGAGGCATCACCGACAATTTAGGTCTTCGCGCGATTCACGATATGCTAGAAGTTGCAGGCGGTGCAAAATCTTTAATGCAACGCTTAAAGCTACGCGCCCCAAAAAGAATAGTGCTTATTTCTGTTGATGCATCCACTAATCCCGCCCGATTAATGGATAAGACCAATCGCCGTCCCTCATTAGCTGAAACAGTAGGTGCAATGAGTAGCGCACAATTGTATCGCTATAATGTCGCCACTGTAGAATTATTAAAAAATAAGCTACAGCAATGGGCACAACAACTCTCCACCCCTCAACATCTTGTTAAACCTTATTTTATAAAATTTGGCTTTAAAGATTTACAATCAGATCAACAAAAGGAATTTTTTAATAAAATTCCAACTAGTTTTTCACTCAGTCCAGAGCAAGTTAATCGCTTGATTAAAGCAGGGCGGCAACTAATACGGGGGAATGTTAATTATCAGCGTTTACTGGTGGATATAAAGGGGGGAGTTACTCATTAATTTTTTTTACAATGCTTAACTCCAGCGATTCACTATCAGAGAGTTTAAAGTCACTATTTGCATCCAATTGCTGTTTAAAGCCAATGATTTGCGCTGAAATAGGTAGTTCTCTACCCCCTCGATCAATGAGTACGACTAATGTAATACTGGCAGGTCGTCCATAGTCAAATAGCTCATTCATGGCGGCGCGTATGGTTCTGCCTGTGTAAAGTACATCATCAACAAGGATAATATGTTTATTCTCTACACTGACAGGCATTTTGGATGGCTTAATTTGCCCGTGCAAACCTATTTTATTAAAATCATCCCGATAAAAACTGGTATTTAATTCTGCTAGTGATGCTTTAATTGCCAGCTTTTTATGCAATATATTGGCAAGCCATACACCTGCTGAGTGAATACCGACCATGAGTGGTTTTTCTATTTTATTTTCTGCCATATGTGCGCGTAGTTGCTGCGCCATTTGCTCAAGGTATGCTGGAATATCATAATTATTATTGTTCATGGTGTGCAAAGTAGTTCTCTAAAATAATAACGGCGGCGATTTGATCAACATCTTCTTTGCTGATTTTCTTTTTACGACCACGTTGGCGGGTTTCCTTGAGGCGTTGAGCCGCTTCAATAGAGGTGTATTGTTCATTTTCTTGCGCGACAGGCAAGTGGTAGCGACCTTTTAGCTGATTGCAAAATCGTCTAACTGCTTTGGTGGCATCGGTATCGCTACCGTCTAATTCCGTGGGTAAACCAACCACTAATTGTGATGGTTGCCATTCGGATATAATGCGGGTAATAGCATCCCAATTTGGTTTATTGTTTTTACTCTGCAACGTACATTCTGGCATTGCAGTGGTGGTAATGGTGTTACCAATGGCGATACCTGTGCGTACCAGACCAAAATCAAAGCATATTACAGTTGACATAGTAGTTTCATTTTAATTTCGCGGCAAATAATGCCCTTCGCTTTTCTGACGAGCAACCTAAGGGGCTGTTGACATTTTGATGATTATTTCCTCTTTTTGCCGATTTTCCTTCTCTTCGTTGAAAAACAACCATATAGCCACTCTATGTCACGAGTGAGATCATTCAAGCTGGAACAAAAAAAAGCAAATTAGAGATTTTTTGGCTACCAATTTAAGCTGGGACAGTTCATGTTTCTGCTATTCACCCGCACCCTTCGACAAGCTCAGGAAGCTAGCTCCCTGAGCTTGTCGAAGGGTGCGAGTTATTTGCCATGAGGTTACTTGTCCTGCCTTAAGTTGGCAGCCATTTTTTGAGGGGCGGGGGATTTTGTACTCGTTCCTTAACATGGGGCAGATCGGGTTAGATTATGCATGACCAATACTACTACTCATGCGCGATAAATCAACACCCATACTATCTGCAGCAGCTTTCCAGCGTTGTTTGTAGGGCAATTCAAATACAATATTATTTTTTACAGGACAAGTCAGCCATGCGTTTGACATCATTTCATCCTCAAGCTGTTGGGGTGACCAATTAGCACAGCCCAGAGTGAGAAGAAAGTTGTCAGGTCCATTGCCTTTGATAATGTCTTCTAGTATATCCCGCGATGAAGTAACCGCTAGCTCATCTGAAATACGCAGGGTGCTCTCCCAGTGTTTATCGGTATCGTGCAAAACAAAACCTTGTGTACCATCAACAGGTCCGCCTGAAAGTGCGAGTTTTTTATTTAGATCATTATTATCGGTTGATAAATCAAGCTGTTGAAATATATCGCCGATGGTGATCTTAATGGGGCGATTAATGGTAAGCCCAAAAGAGCCTTGGTCATCATTAACACAAACTAGCGTTACCGTGCGATCAAATACGCTGTTATGTGTGTTTGGCATCGCAATTAACAGGTGATTTTTCAAACTAACCATTTCAGTAGACATAATACATTCCTTGTAGAACGTTAGAAATTCTTTTCTTAAAATAGCCTTAGGAACGAGCACGAAACAACATCCCGATCTCTAACTTGCTTTTTTATTCCAGCTTGGATGATCTCATTCGTTGCGTAGAGTGACTATGCGCCTTATGAGATTCATCCAATCTGAAATAAAAATTCTGCGTTAGAACTTCGGGAAGTTATTCCGTGTTCGTTCCTTACTGAGTACTAAAAGTGATTTCTCCTCCACCTTCTCGGTGGAAAATAATCGAACGCGTAATATTAAGCTGGTCATATTTAGCACGAATTTCACGAGGCAAAGGCTCATAAGGTGATGCAAGCTTCACAATGCGCAAGGCAGCCTTATCAAGAATACGTGATCCTGAAGAGCTATCAATCCCAATTTCAACGACGCGACCCGCTCTATCCAATGTAGTATTTAATATCAGTGTACCACTCAAGCTTAATCTAAGCGCTTCTTTAGGGAAATTAATATTCCCAATGCGCTCCAATTTTTTTGCCCATGCATCAATGTACTTCGCTTCAACCGCACTTTTTGCGCTGATAGAGTCGATAAAATGAATACGAGGACGATTAGCGTAGTGCTGCTCGTCCTTGCTCATTTCTGCCATTAATTGTGCAATCTCATCCGTTGCATCTGACATTTCCTTGTCCACAGGCTTGGGATCTTTTATGTCCTCTTTTTCTGGGAGTTTATTAATACGTTCATTCGTCTTACCCTTCGTTGTTAATAGCTGCGGATCAGGTTTGGGGGCAACATCAGGTGTAGATTCAAATGATTTTATAGGGGAGTCGCCTAATAAATCATTGGGATTCATTGAAGCCAACGGGCTACTTAGGCGGCTTTTCTTATTTAATGTACCGCTACCTTTCTGATTTGCCTGTGCTATAAAATCTGCCTTATCAGGTGCTTTATCAGCATGGGTATTGACCAACGTAATATCGAGTAGTGGTGCCTGCTGCATTTTAGGCGCATCAGGCAAACCAAAGCCAACACCTGCAATAACAGCTACATGCACTATCACTGCTGCTGGCAAGGTAATTGTAAAAGGATTCGTATTTGTGATAAATGACATAGCTTATTATAAATTCAGTATCTTATATTTATTGTAGTTTGAACTCTGGAATTAACCGATTAATGAGGGATAGCATAGCATAGCAAAGCGTTAGATTGAATTAGGAACTGTCAGGCTGTTATTATCTGATGAAATTGGTGAAAATTAGCACCATTGAGCTAAGCTCTGCTAATATTTGATTGTTATTTACCCTTTTTGTCACTTTTTCTCTGCGTTAAAAAAGAACCGCGTAGCCGTGCTATGCGCTTATTTTTTGCCTTGATAGACGCAATAAATCAACTAAAAAGTGAAAATATAAGCAAATATAAACAGACCCTAGGCTTGCTATTTTCTTGATTAACAATTATTAATACTAATGATTTTACGCAGAACAATTTATGACACCAATCCCACTTAGCCTCTATATCCATATTCCATGGTGTATTAAAAAATGTCCCTATTGTGATTTTAACTCGCATCAAATAACAGGTGACTTGCCCGAACAGGCCTATATTCAGGCATTACTTAAAGATCTTGAAAATGAATTACCCGCTATCTGGGGGAGACGATTAGAATCTGTGTTTATTGGTGGTGGCACGCCTAGTGTATTTTCAGCAAAGGCGATTGAGCAACTACTCTCAGGCTTACGCGCACTGCTCCCCATCCGTTCAAGGATGGAAATTACCCTAGAGGCAAATCCAGGTACCTTTGAGCAACAACGTTTTGAAGCTTATCGGCAAGCAGGAATTAATCGTTTATCAATCGGGATTCAAAGCTTTAATGCTAATCATTTGAAATCATTAGGACGAATACATAATGGTGAAGAAGCAGCGCATGCAGCAGAGATTGCTAAAAATGCAGGCTTTGAAAATTTCAATCTGGATATAATGTTCGGCTTACCACAGCAAAGTAGTACCCAAGCATTAGCTGATTTACAACAGGCAATTGACTGCAATGCTGCCCATATATCTTGGTATCAATTAACGCTGGAGCCGAACACTTTATTCCATTATGCACCGCCTGTACTGCCTAATGATGAAGCATTATGGGATATGCAGCAGCAAGGACAAGCATTGCTACAGAAGGCTGGATTTGAACAATATGAAGTGTCGGCTTATGCACGTAAACAGGCGGGTATGGATAAACGCTGCCGACATAATATGAATTATTGGCAGTTTGGTGATTATATTGGCATTGGTGCGGGTGCGCATGGAAAAATAACCGCGCCTGATGGCAGTATTCAGCGTTATAGTAAATATCGCCAGCCTAAACAGTATATGCAACAGGTTGGCGCAGATAATGGACGTTCTTCGCAACAATTACTGGAAAAAGCAGAGATTCCATTTGAGTTTATGCTCAATGCGCTTAGGCTTAAACAGGGAGTGGCAAGTGAGTTATTTGTACAAAGAACTCATCTTGCATTATCAGAAATTGAAGGAAAACTTGAGCAGCTTGCAAAGATGGGTTTAATCACCTTCAATAAGCAACGCATCGTAACGACGAGTAAAGGCTGGGATTTTCTTAATGACACGATAGAGGCGTTTATCTAATTTGGCTACCAATTTAAGGCGGGACAAATCCTGCGTAGGTCGGGCGGGTTAGCTTATCAAGCGTAGCGAGGTAACGTAACCCGACGCAATACCCAGCAAGTTGCACAATGCTTGTCGGGTTACGTTTTTTTGCAAGCAAAAAAATCTAATCCGACCTACAATTCCAGCCAAGCAACTGTCCCATGTTAAATTGGTAGCCTCTAATTTTAGCTACTCTGCTACAAACACAATCCGAATCGCATCCAGCCTTAACTGCGCTGAGGATAAATACTCATCTAGCAATAAAGCATCTGCTACTAGCTGATCAATCTCTTCCTGTCTAATATTTGGATTCACCTCTGCTAGGGCGCTTAAACGTTCCTTATCATCATGTGCTTCTTCTGCTGTTAGTTTAAGCGCTTGTGCTATTAATTCTTGTTGTTGCGGTTCTGCTAATAACGTTGCATTCTCTACCATTTGCATAATTTCATCACGTGCATACTGAATAATTTCATTTGCGGTGTGCTTTCTAACTCGTTCTGATCGTGCATTTAGCTCTTGATGCGATAGTTGCTCACTTAACTCTAAACCTGTGTTACTAATTAGTATGCGTACTATATTAGCGGATAAATAGCGATGAATTTGTAAGTGTTTAGGGGCAGGACAGTTAATGCTAAAAATAGCTTCTAATAATAATGTCCCCGCATCCAGTTGTACTGAGGATGTTTTTGGCAGGCTGATGGCACAAAACGTTGCATTACCAAATTCACCGCTACTGACCATTTCCATTGCACCCACAACCATCGGGTGTTCCCATGTTAAAAAATGTACATCTTCACGTGATAATGCCGTGACCCGTTGATAGGTTGCGGTCATTCCTTGATCAGAAAGTCCTGGAAAATGTGCATCTTGCATATGCTCTGTGGGCTTTATAATAATACAATCTGCACTCTGTGGTTGTTGATCCACTCCTGTAAGATCAAAGACGCTATCCATATAACGCGAGAGTAACAGTGGATTGGCTGAAAAATTGACTTCTTCAATCACCTCTTCAGCATATTCCTTATG
>DRMS01000376.1 GCA_011322515.1 Leucothrix mucor | reverse complement strand
GCACCCATAACTCACCACGCTCACCTAATTCCACTTCATTGCCATTATCATCCCTTATTGAAACTTCGGTAGAGGGGAGTGGCATACCAATCATGCCTGTATAGTCTTTGATGGTTAGCGGGTTAACACAGACTGCGGGAGATGTTTCCGTTAAACCATAAGCTTCTATCAGTGGCACATCAGTCACTTTCTTCCATTTTTCAGCGACTGCTTTTTGTACCGCCATCCCACCTGCTAGGGTTACTTTTAGATGGCTAAAATCAAGGTCACTAAAACCTGAAGTTGTTAGCAACTTGTTAAACAGGGTATTCACGCCTGTTATATAGGAAAATTTTTCTTTGCTTAGTGTTTTAATAAAGCCTTTATAATCACGCGGATTGGTGATTAAAACACTTTTAGCACCCAGCTCTAATGCAAATAGCGCATTGGCGGTCAGGGAAAAGATGTGATAAAGCGGCAATGCGGTCACCATTGTCTCTTTGCCTCCTATTAAATCTGCACCCGCCCATGCTTGTGCTTGTAACAGATTTGCCAGCATATTTTTATGCGTTAGTATCGCACCTTTAGCAACGCCTGTGGTTCCACCTGTATATTGTAAAAAGGCAATATCATCATGCTGTAATTGCTCATCACTATGCGGTAATTTAGCACCTTGTGCTAACACATCTTTAAAGCGAATGGCATCGGGTAAATCATAGGCAGGTACCATTTTTTTAATATGCTTAATGACAAAATTGATTAATACTGATTTCGGAAAGTCTAACAAATCACCAATTCGAGTGGTTATAACGGTTTTAATCGGCGTATTTTTTAGTACCCTTTGTAATGTAAGCGCAAAGTTTTCAAGAATCACAATAGCGCTACACCCTGCATCACTCAGTTGATGTTCCAGTTCACGCTCGGTATATAAAGGATTGGTATTAACAACCACCAAACCCGCACGTAAGGCGGCAAATAACACCACAGGATATTGCAAGATATTGGGCATCATAATCGCAATACGATCCCCCTTTTTTAGCCCTAACTCTGAAGTTAAATAGGCTGAGAACTGGTAGGTTAAACGGTCAAGATCATCATAACTCAGTGTTTTTCCCATATTAATATACGCAGGACGATCACGGTATTTGCTAATACTTGTATGGAATAGATCAGCGATTGAGCTATAGTCATCAAAACTTATTTCTGTAGGAATGCCTTTTGGGTAATGCTGTTTCCATAGGTGTTGCATAGATCCTCCTGCTGTTATTGTTTAATATCAAAGGTGCCCCACGGCTGGCATCCGACAATAGGGCATCTCTATTAATTCATGTATTGGCAAATTAAGCCCATAATTTCCAATATTGTATTTTATAAGTCACCGCAATAGAATAACTATTACAATGACTTATAAACCCCAATCTTGAAAATTCTGAATCTTAATTTGTTCAACCCAGAATTAATAGAGATGCCCAATAGAATGTTCAAAATCATTTACTATATCAGCGACTGCTTCTATTTGAGTTATACCCGCAACACTTTTACCTGCTTGCCAAAAATCTTTTGCTGTTTTTAG
>DRMS01000375.1 GCA_011322515.1 Leucothrix mucor | reverse complement strand
TACTTTATTAGATTCTGCAATTCTGTCATTGAATCTATCACAATATCAGGGTCATAGTTATTAATATCCTCACCATGATTATAACCATAAGACATGCAGATAATATTAAAACCCGCTGCCCGTGCGGCTTTAACATCTGAGCTTGAATCACCCAGCATTAAGGATTGCTTTGGATCAACACCTAGCTTTTCAGCAGCGTGTAATAAAGGCAAAGGATCAGGCTTTTTCTTAGCTAAGGTATCGCCACTAATGATAATTTCAAATGCATCAACAATACCAAGATCTGTCAGAATAGGAAGGGTAAAACGCTCATCCTTATTGGTGACACAACCCACTTTAAGATCCAGTGATTTAAGATAGGCTAAGCCTTCTTTAACCCCTTCATAAAGTCCGCTACGCTTGGCGTTATTATCCGCATAAAGTGCATTGAAAATCGGCATACCTTTATCAAAGAGTACGACATCATGTGCGGCATTAAGATCATTAGCAACTGCACGTTCCATTAAACGGATTACGCCATTACCAACCCATTGACGTACTGCTGACTCACCCCGAACAGGTAAACCAATTTCTTTCATGGTCTCATCCACGCACCACGCAAGATCAGGTACGGAGTCAACTAAGGTACCATCGACATCAATCATCACTAGCTTGGGGTTAAATACAGTTGTCATTAAACGTTTGCCGCCGCTAATTCTTTACGGAACGCTGCAATAATAGTCTCATAATCATTGGCATCGTCTGAGTTTTTAGCGCCAAAGATAGCCGAACCTGCTACAAACATATCCGCACCTGCTTCTTTAATCTCGCGGATATTATTTGCCTTAACACCACCATCCACTTCAAGGCGAATATCATAGCCAGAATCATCAATTAGCTTACGGACTTCTCTTAGTTTATCCAGAGTAGACGGAATAAAGCTCTGACCACCGAACCCTGGGTTGACTGACATCAACATAATGAGATCAACTTTGTCCATTACATACTTTAATGAATCGAGTGGCTCAGCAGGATTAAACACCAAACCAGACTTACAACCACACTCACGAACTAACTGCAAAGAACGATCAATATGGGTCGTAGCATCAGGGTGGAACGTAATATAAGTAGCACCCGCCTCAGCAAAATCAGGAATAATGCGATCCACAGGCTCAACCATAAGATGCACATCAATCTCAGCGGTTACACCGTGTTTGCGAAGTGCGTCACATACCAATGGACCAATGGTTAAATTAGGCACGTAGTGATTATCCATTACATCAAAATGCACCACATCTGCACCTGATTTTAAGACATTATCCACTTCCTCGCCTAAACGAGCGAAATCAGCAGAAAGAATAGAGGGGGAGATAAAATCGGTTTGTCTAGCCATGATAAAGAACCCTTAGGTAATCTGAAAAAAGATGAATTTTACAGGAAAAAAGACGGATTATCATCTGAATCTAGAGGGCTATTGGGGATAGGAGAAATCCCCTTGGAAAAGTAGCGAAAAGTACAAAAACAAAAAATTCATCACAATTTCACCTTAAATTGCTAGCCCTGTGAGGCTTATTTTACCTGACTGCAATCCAGAGTTTTCGCTTCAAATACGACTCATTTTCTTCCACTCAAAAACATTAATATAATAGGGGTGTATTTCACCCTATTTCATATTATGATGTTGAACTTTTAAATTCTGACAATGAGGTCAGAATGATGTTAGCAGGAGTTTACAGTGGAACTTACTGGTGCCCAGATATTTGTAGAATGTCTAAAGGCTGAGAAGGTTAAAACCATTTTTGGCTATCCAGGTGGAGCCGTACTTTTTTTGTACGATGCGCTTGAAAAAGCCGAGTCCAAAGGCGAAATCAGGCATATTCTAACCCGCCATGAACAAGGTGCTGTTCATGCCGCAGAAGGGTATGCAAAGTCAACCGATAAGCCAGGGGTGGCAATTGTCACATCAGGACCTGGCGCAACCAATGCGGTCACTGGTATTGCCGATGCGTATCTAGACTCCGTTCCTCTCGTCGTCTTTACAGGTCAGGTTCCTCGCGCATTGATTGGCAACGATGCCTTTCAGGAAGTAGATATTGTTGGTATCACCCGCCCTTGCGTTAAACATAGCTTCCTTGTTAATAAAATAGAGGACTTGGCAGAGACGATTAAGAAGGCGTTTTTTATTGCAACGACAGGTCGCCCTGGCCCTGTGTTAGTCGATATCCCTAAAGATATTACGGATAATAATACAAAATGTGCGTTTGATTATTCCAAACCATTAAACATGCGTTCTTATAATCCAACGGTAAAAGGTCATCCAAAGCAAATTCGTCATGCGGTCGATATGATCTTGAATGCTGAGCGACCTATTTTCTATACAGGTGGCGGTGTAATTATGTCAGGTGCTTCACAGCAATTGACTGATTTTACCCGACTGTTGAATTTCCCGATTACTAATACCCTCATGGGACTTGGCGCGTACCCTGCAACGGATCCACAGTTTGTTGGTATGCTGGGAATGCATGGCACCTATGAAGCTAATTTAGCCATGCACCACTCTGATCTTATTATTGCTATTGGGGCACGTTTTGATGACCGTGTTACAGGTAATATTGAAAAGTTCTGCCCTGATGCAAAGATCATACATATTGATATTGACCCTGCCTCCATCTCCAAAAACATTGATGTTAACGTCCCCATTGTTGGCGATGTCAAGCAAGTACTGCAAGAACTCACTAAAGAGTTTGAAGTGCGTGGTGATAAACCTGACCAAGAGGTATTATCGATATGGTGGGAACAAATCAATAAATGGAAGGCAGAAGACTGTCTATCCTATGAATCTGATGGTGACATTATTAAGC
>DRMS01000374.1 GCA_011322515.1 Leucothrix mucor | reverse complement strand
GTTCTATCGAATGTAACGCCTTTATCCATTATGGAGTGACCATTAACAACAATGTTGTTATCCATGCAGACGCTTTCATGATGAAAGGTGAAACCCCGTCTGAATGTTCTACATGGGGAGGAAACCCTGCCAAAAAGTTAGTCATCTAATGCCTCATTTCATCAGTTTAGTAAAAACTTAAAACAAAATGACTGTAGCCCTAGGAAACTCCTATGAAAAACTTACTGTTCGCAAGCTTAATTATGCTGGTGTTTACTCATCCTTCATCTGCAACTGAAACAATCCAAAGTCTGAATGAAGCTGGGGAAAAAATGAACCTTTCTGATGATGAGCAGAATTTTTTTGAAGTAGGTGGTGCTATCACCTTAGAATCTAATCCATCCCCAATGACATCTAACGGCTACGCTACAGCACTTGTAGACATTAATATTACACCCAATGAACAGCTAGCATTCCATCTTGAATTACTTCAATCCAAAAACTTCGAGATCGATGAAGCGTTTGTTACGTGGCACATCTTACCTGATGAGAAACTCAACCTCTCAGCAGGTCGGCAATATATTCCTTTTGGTAGTCTCGATAGTGCAATGATATCGTCGCCACTAACGGAAATTATGGGAAGCATTCGTAGCGATAAAGCATTAGGCATTAATGCCTCGTATAAGAAACTTGATGCTACCGCCTATATTTTTGAAAGCTCATCCTATGCTAACGACCATAAAAATAATGCGCTAGATTATAGCGTTAATGTAGGTTATGAAAATGAAAAGAAATCAATTGCTGTTTATTATATTACTAATTTAGCAAGCTCAGACCAGTTTTCATCTGAAATTATTGATATCGATATTCCTGGTATTGCCTTATCTAGTTCTATCTCACTAAGCCCTTCGGTCGATTTGACCCTAGAACATATACGCACTATTAAATCATTAAAAAATGGCAATTTTGGTGGTGAAATTACACAACGCGTGTACCCTTCTGCTTCTCAGATTGAAGTTGAGATTGACTTAAAACATTCTCGAACCCTAGCGCTCGCATGGAATAAAACAAGTGGCACTCAAGAGTTAATCGAAGATAATATTAGAAAATATATAGGGGTCACTTATAGCCAACCACTTAACAAGACCTTATCAGCTGCAATTGAGTTAGCTCGATATACTCATGCTAATAATGAGAAGAGTCATTCAGTTAATCTCCAAGTCGTTTTTTCATTTTGATACTTTTTATATTACGCATGACCTAGTGCAAGCATAGCCGTATGCATAGCATCTATTGATAATTCTATTATTTCAGCTTTCTCAGGAAAGCTGTCATTATTTTTATAGAAGCTTTCGGCTATTTTTTCTAAGTGTAAATTAATTAGAGTATTCTCACCAAGCACATGATCGACACACACTGAGCGTGGATCAATTAAGAACCCTACCCCCAGCATTTTAAGTAGCGATTCCTTTATCGTCCATATTCGGTAAAATAACTTATGTCTCAATACCTGATCACAACTCATAAGACGTTTGATCTCCCGTCGAGAAAAAACAGTTTCTGCAATAGTTAAAGGGTCTATATCCTTATTATTGTTTTCTATATCAATACCTACGGGATTATTTTCAGACAGAACAAATAGCGACATATCCCGACTATGAGAAACAGAAAAATTTAGACGGGTGATTGGATAATCAATCACAGGGCGCTTTGCTTCAGTATAGAAAAATTTGATTTCTTTGGGTGCACAGCTTAATTTTTCAGCTAATAATTGACGAAGCATTGAGCGGGTAACAACAAACTGTTGACGACTTTCCTCATTTTTAAGCTCAGTGCATCTATATTGCTCACCCTTAGAAAGCAATGCGAAATCGTTCTCTGTAGCATTAAGACGATCGGTATCTAATAACCATATATCAACCCCCATCTCTTTAACGGCATCGGGAGTAGGTAGTTTTTTTATTCTCGAAGACATAAACAGGTTACACAAACATAGGATAAAGGAAACGCTCATTAACTGATTAGTCATCAAGATGAAATTTAATAAGTGAACGTTCCTTAGCCAATCGTTATTTGTAGGGTAGATAAGCGATAGCGCATCCGCCAAAATCAATGTGTTGCGGCGGATGCGTTACACTTATCCACCCTACCGTTTAGATTTGGCGAAGGTATTGGTCTATAGCATGAATTTTAACTGTCCCGCTTTAAACTGATAGTCTAATCATTATCATCTCTTTCCTACTTTTTTAAACATTTCTTTACAAAGCTTAATTAGGCTTATATTTAGACTTAATCAGTTCAATTAACTCAGATTTTAACTTCGCTCCTACCTGAAAAATTCCTTCTTCAGTTAGTAATACATGATTAGGATTACCTGCATATTCTCCCAGCTTGCCATCTTCAACCTTATAACCGCCAATAATATTTTTTGGTTCGATTGTGCCATCCCTATCTTGTACACGCTGATCAATAAGATACACCCAAGAACCTTCCTCATGCTTAGGTAGTTTCTTTAGTACAGCTTCAGAGTAACGACCTAAACCATCCAGCATTTCATGAAAAAGATGAATGAAATCAGGATTGCCTTGAAAAGAATCAACAATGAGATTACCTTCGTTATCCTTTTCGTTATCCATGAATTGACCAACGACAGCAACACTTAAGAGACCGTTTTCACTAATAAAATCCTCGGGCAGTATGCTGTATAAGTACATTTCCTTATCATTTTTATCTGGGACACAAATAATGCCTCCCTTGTCTTCTTCCTTCTCTTCAACGCTCATACAAAAACCAATATTCAAAAAAAGCAAAGATTAGCAAAATACGCAACGTAATGCGACATGGTTCAAAGTAAGATAACAAATTAAGGAAGGTGCACGGAATAACTTCCCGAAGTTCTAACGCAGAATTTTTATTTCAGATGGGATGAACTCATGAGACGCATAGTTACTCTACGCAACGAATGAGATCATCCAAGCTGGGATAAAAAGGCAAGTTAGAGATCGGGAAGTTGTTTCGTGCACATTCCTAAGGTATTGTTGAGGCGCATAATAGGCTACCTGCCTTCTAGGAAAGCCCCTTAGAATGCAACGATAATGCAGATGATCGGAAAAAATTGCGATAACCCGCTTTTTGGGTACGAACAAAATGCTAGATTTATTGTCTCCTCCTTAATGCTCCACCGTCAAATCCTGAGGAAATTCTTGCGATGTCACCCAAACCTGAGTAATGGTATCGCTCACATTGGGTAATGCTGCTAAAGTAGTGACTGTGCGTTGATGATCGAAAAAGGCAAAGGGCTCATCAAGGAAGATAAACTGCTTTTCATTGCCTGTATTTATAGCGAGTTGTTCGGACATTCCCATACGCAGTGCCAGCATAATTTGTCGTTGCGTGCCTGATGATATTTCATCATATGCCATATAGCTTTGCTTCTCATCTGAGAACACCTCAACACTTAAATCATCATTAATCTTTAACTGACTATAACGACCCTCAGTGAAATGTGGCAAAACAT
>DRMS01000373.1 GCA_011322515.1 Leucothrix mucor | reverse complement strand
TCCATTGCAGATTATGCAAATCAAGACAGCCTTGAAGAAATAATCTCTCATTTTCGGTACTACTACCTTTTCGTTTATTGCAACGTTTTGCTATATTTTTCCAAAGCCTCTGAATATTATTCCATTGTGATGCAGCAACAATTAATGCCACAATCTGTCGATCTCGTGATGTGTCCGCTTTAATCCAATGGTTAGTCAGCTCTTTATCTTCAAGAAGAATATCCAGCATTTGTTGCTCAGGTTCAAAGCTTAACTCTGTTGCTACTGGTAATGCTTGAGTCGAAGGTATTTCTAAAGTCTCTGTGATCTGATTGTTTTCTTCTATTGGACTTTCATCAGTCATATCACTCTCTTTTGTAGACATACGATTTATCACAATAGAACGAATTTCATGTTTAATTGTTTCATCATGCTGCAATAACAATAAAAGCTGCTTGGCATCTATTTTCTTTTTTCCCCATATCATGGTAACTAACTCTCTTGTTGATGATTGTTTATTATTCATTGCTTTTTTTCCAGTAAATGTCGAGCAAGCCGACGTACTTCGTATTGGTGCTGAAGATCAGAGCAGCACTCAAGAATAGATGCTTGCTTGATTTCTGATAGTTTCTGAAAGCGCCGTTTAAGCCTATGAAGACAATCATTACTAGGCTCTTGGTAGGGAGAAGGAATTTCAGGAATAAATTGACTCTCTGAAAAACAAGCAATATCGGACATTGTTATTTTTGTCCAAACATCACTAAAAAAAAGAGGAAGATAAGTAATTAAATAACGTGTATCAGGTGCTTGTATGACTTTGGCATCTTCAAGTAAAGCTTCATTTATTTTCCATGCCTTTCTTAATTGAGTATCTTTTTCTTCTGCAAGTTTTTTAGTTTGCTTTATCTCGTTTAATAAGGGTTCATTTGTTTTCTGCAACGTTCTTAATTGTGAGTCTTTTTCTTCTAGTAGATCTTTAGTTTGTTGAGTTTCGTTCAATAATAGTTTATTTTTTTTCTGCAACTTTCTTAATTGCGAATCTTTTTCTTCTAGTAGATATTCAGTTTTTTGAATTTCTTCTAATAATAGTTCATTTTTTTTCTGTGATTTTTTTAATTGGCTCTCTTTTTCTAGAAGGTCTTTAGTTTGTTGTATTTTTAATGCAATAGACTCTTGTTTTCTATCTGCTAAGTATTCAGCTAGCCTTGTTTTAGGCAATAAGTCCTGCCTAATAGACTCCAATTTCAGCGAGCTAATTTGTTCTTGCGAAAGTAAATTTTCTACTAATACAACTTGCCAAGTCGTACAGTCATAACGTTCTACGACATTAGAAAAGTCATCTATAAAATCAGCATCACTTCTGATTAGCGTAATGCAGGTATTCGCTAATTTATGCTCACTATTATGGCGTTGATTAAGCTTAT
Organism: Leucothrix mucor; assembly: GCA_011322515.1. Taxonomy (GTDB): domain Bacteria; phylum Pseudomonadota; class Gammaproteobacteria; order Thiotrichales; family Thiotrichaceae; genus JAGLBW01. The sequence goes on along the minus strand of DRMS01000373.1, from coordinate 9,802 downwards.
TTAAGAGATCATCCCAAGATATTTGTTGCCCCTTATTTAACTGCAAGTAGGTTTCCCCTTCTATCGGTTCTACTTTCCACTTTTCATTGCTATAACGATAACAACTTAGCTGATCTTGCAATACAACAAAGGTATAATTTTCTTTTTTCATTATTATTTTCCCATCGCATCACGTACTTGATCAAGTTGAGAATAAAGACCACCATTATTTAATTCAGGATCAATCTTTCTATCCACTTCCATCAATGTTTTTTCTACATTGACAGACTGTGTAGGGCCTAATTTATCCTGAAAATAATTAGTCACTGTTTTCATATCAACCCCTTTTTCAACCAAAGCTTTAATGCGCTCAGGAGTAAAATAATCAGGGCTTTTTGCTACACAGACCCATGTTTCCCCATCTATTTTAATATCATATTTTTCTGCCACTCCCTGAGTACCCACTGCAACACCTACAACTTGCTTCTCTTCGGTGGAAATTTCATCTGAGCGCTCAGGATCAAGCTCAAAATCTCGCAATGCTTCCATATATTCATCGTGATTTTCAAATTTACTGCGATCAATACCATTTTCGTCAGCCTGTATTGCTCTATCACCAACACTTTCTACAGTTTCATTGGGTTTAAAGACACCCAATGTAGAAAAAACCGTCTGTGCGACACTTACTACTTTTCCGATAATCGGGGCTACTACTTTTGCAATAGAAACTACTGCGCTAATTGCACTTGCTATAAAACCTAACATAATAATAATCCTTTTTGTTTAAATACTATCTAACTCAGCCTTTGCTATTGCTCTAAATGATTGATTGAGTAAGCGCAGGGTTTCTTCTTCTAAAAACTTTTCAAATGCCACAACTGAAATGGATAAGGCGTGAATAATGTCAGGTAAATAATCAACCCATTCTTTAAATTCATCCTCATTTAATACTTGTAATAACACAGCATCTTTGGCAAATGCTTGAAGATGATCTGCTAATATGCCTTTACCTTGCTCGTCCTGATATTGACAAGCAAAACGTTGTTGTAATTTTTCAACCCAACTCTTTGGTTTGTTGTCTTTACGGTGCAATACATGATTGATTTTTAACAATAAATTGATGGTTTTATAGCCTTGCTCTACTAATTGGCTAAATTCATGAGGAGTAAATTCTTTAGTACACTGAGACAAATATGGAAATAGATCTTCACGATTGTTGTAAAGTAATTGTTGCCCTGCCTTTGCCAATTTATTCTCATCTAATGGCTTAAGATTTGTTTGTGCTTGTTCTTTGATTTGGATTCTTACCGCACCATGCCAACCACCTTGATAAACAATTGCCTCACCCGCCTGTAATTTGGGTAAAAAATCTTTTTGTTCATCATTTAGCCCCATTGCATCACCAACGGTATTACGATCATCTGCCGCTAATAAACGGTGAATAATTTTTGTATTGGTATTTTTAATCACTTCTGGAATTAAGTTATTGGGAATTTGATCTGCAATAATTAAACCTTCACCGTATTTGCGTACTTCTGCCAGCAAATTAGCAAACATTTCGACCCCTTGTTTTTGTACGCCTCCTCCAGAAGGGTCAGGACGTGCAAGCAAGCGATGTGCTTCTTCAATCAGCGTAAGATGTTTAAAACAGGCATCTTTTGAATGTCGTTGCTTCATTGCTTGAGCAACACGCCCCATAATTAATCCCATAAAAATAGCTTTATCTTCGGATGCTTTTAATTCATCTAACTCAATCACCACTTTACGATCTAATAATTTATCAAAATCTAAAGAATAAGGGGTATCTAACATCCGTCCTTTAATTCCCTGCGTCATTGAGCTTAATCTTGCAACCAATGAACCCAGATATTTTTCTTCAAGCTCTGATCCTAGCCCTTTCGATTTAATCACTACCTCTAATTGTAAAATCATATGGGAAAAGGTCGGCCATGCTAAACTGTCATTCGCCCAAGGATTATCATAAAGGTAGTTTTCACTACTGTTTATATCCCAGCCTTTTTCTTTATAAGCTTTGATAATGGCTTCTTCTAAAATACTTGGCATAGCCGCTTCCATTGGGAAAACAGCGGTTAGTGTTGCTTTGAGTGTTGCAACATTAGCCAGCAAAGATTCTTTATCTGAAAGTAACTGAAAAGGATTTAAACGAAAACAGGATAATTCTTCTCGACCTAGCACATAGAAATCTAGCGACTCAGGTGCATATTCATATAATGCTCTGTATTCTGTTTTTGCAGGTTCTATGACCAAAAAGGGTAAATCTGATTCTAGTAATAGTCGTAAGCAAGTGGTTGTTTTTCCTGCGCCTGTCACGCCTGTAATAAACAGATGTTTATTTAAATCTTCTTTCTCTAAGGAAAAGCCTGTGGGTAATTCGCGTCCATTTTGAAGAATAGAACCCAATGCAATTCCTTGTTTTTTATCGCTAATTTTAGGTAAGTTAAGTGCAAAGTCGGCATTTTCACGTAATTTAATGCCAGGTAGCTCTTTATTAGGCAGACCAAATAAAAGGCTTAATTCTTGAGTGGTCAACCATGTTGCGCCTTTGAGAGAGTGTGATGATACTTCTGGAGTTGAAGAGATTATTGCAGGCTCAAAATGCTTGTTTCTCCCCTTAAACTCAGGGCTATTGGTAAAGTGTGATAATTTAGGGTGTTTAATATCAAGTTCTTGCACTTGTAAAGGTGTGTAAGCTACTTTATTGCCTTGGAAAATTGATAAAACATTGCTGGATAAAATCTCATAAGTAGAGCGGTTATCTGCCATTACATAGATTGAAGTGCTAAAAAGCCCCTTATTTAGCCCTTGCTTAAAACGTTCAAGCTGTACTTCATTAATATGTTTATATATTTCTTCATAACGCTTATTTATGCGTTCCCGCGTCATGGTTTGGCTTTCACCTGTAGACTGGCTTTCGGCAAGTGAGCGATTACTTCCTTCAGTCTGGGAGTTGTTTGTACCTGAGGTGCGCGAGGTATTTGTTCCTGACGTTTGGCTATTCCCTTTGGTTTTATTGGTAGAGGCATTGGAATTTCTTGTTTCACTTCCTCCTGTTGCGGTTGAGAGTGTTGTGCCATGACTGTTATTTGTTCCAGTTGTACGGCTGGTTGAATGGCCTCCTGTTTTTCCCTCATTGCTTGTGTTAGATCGTGACTCTTTACCTTCTCTGCGATTTCTACTGGCAGAACTAGATTTTCCTCTTGACCAACCTGTATTTTTCCCTTCAGTTTCACTATCTGAGTGACCTCTATTACTGCTTGTTCCTTCCGTCTTGGTTGTTGAGGTACTGCTTGATTGACCATGACTAGTTCCATCAGACTGGCTTTCGTTTACAGTATCGCTGTCACTTTTTCCTTCCGTATCACTACTTGATGTTCCCTCTGTTGTGCTAGATGATGTACCTGTGGTTTCAGTGTTTGAGCTACCTGTATTTCTGCCTAACTGTACTGATGTTTTCATTAAAGGCGATAATTGAGTGGAAAGCTCATACAGCTCTTCTATTTTATCGTGGATATCTTCTTTATTTTCTGCTTGAGCAACAATCAGCAAGTTCCAGTTTTTTCCCAGCAAGGTATTAGCGAGTCGTTCAATACCCTGAAAATCGTTATCGCCACTGCTATGGGTTTCCTCTTCATTAATGGTGGGAACACCTGTTACCAGACCAATATGTCGGCTATTTGATAACTCCTTCTCTAGTTTATCGGTTGTTTTTTCTTTGCTAAGCAGGGTAATATCAGCGCCAAGAAAGTTACCACTCAATGCATCTTGTAGCTTATTGCCTGCCTCAGGAAGGTCAATTTCATGACTGGATTTAAGTACACCAATATACAAGTGAATGCCTTCATGATTACCTGATAATAAATAGGCAACAGAAGCAGAGGTGGATAAATTGGAGTGGCTTATTGCTGATAAGACATTGTTCATGGCAAGCCGTTGCTCAACGGCATTGGCTTCTGGAATTTCACTAATGCGATAAAAGCGCCATTCTTTAGTCGATGGTTGACTCGATGCTAATTCAAATGATTGAAAATCAAGCGGTTGTTTTAACTCCCAGTCTTCAGAAAATTGAACAGAATTGTCCAATAATGGATTATAACGAATATTCACACTCTCTCCCCTTGCTTGTTTTGATTATTTTCTAGAGTATATTTGGATCTTGCAAGATAGAGGCTGACTATAAGCTGAATTTGGAAATTTAATATGGATTACATGTAAACTATTGATTATTAATATATGAAAGGCTGTACTAATGGTTGTTTTTTTAAGACTCCATCCAAGCATAAATACTCTCGAAGGTCTCTTTTGATGGCATTTTATTATAAGCTAACTTAACTTGACCAAGATGATGACCCGATGATTGAATGCGGATTTCTAAGGTTGCTCGTTCTGGTGCTATGACTTTATAAATATAACTTCTTCTTGCAACAATACCATGGTGATAGCTTGCTACGCAGTGATGTTGCTTGCGTCCTTCCCTAAGTAGTTCTTTGCTATTTGTTATAGGAATAATATTCTCAGTTCCCGCTATCGGTGCTACGGGGTAATTTATATCTTCTATTTCATCAATATTATATCTTCTTGCATTAAGCCTTTCAGTATATCGATCATGCATTGCTTCTAACTCATCAATAGTACGGCTGTTTAAAAGCTTTTGTTCCGTATCTCCTTGCTCATTATCTGCCATTCTACCTATATCAGCATAGAGCATTTTAAATTTTAAAATCGGCCATTCTGCTTGGTAACTGTGTAATAGTCTGCTTGATAATAATTGAGGATGGCTAGTCAGTAGGCGAAACAAGTTAAAATCTATATAAGGCAAATGATTAAGAAGGTGTTTATTCGGCAAGGCTAAAATGGTTTGCATTAAGTGATATTTCTGTAGAGTAAATGACCTATAAGATAGTTTATTGATAATCTTTAAGGTTGATTTGTCACCTGAAAACCCACAGGCTTCGAGTATTTTTATTCTTTTTTCTAGCAATAAATTGGCGGTAGTTTCCTCGCTCCATTTATTTTCCTTTGCCGAATGCATAACGATCGCCATCAGCAAGGGGTTACTAATGAAGAGATCAATCGCACTTTGATAACGGTTTAAAAGACAGAGCAAAGAGTAAATTGAGGTGTGATAGATTCTTTCATAATCTAAAAGTTTGCCTATTAGATCTTTTGGTATTTTATCAACCCATTGGCAGGCTTCAGGACTATCGTGAACAATAGAAAGTGATAGTGAAGGATCATCAAGAAAGTTAGTGTGAACAGTGCGATTCTTCTCAAGAATATTTGTCCATAAAATACCACTTTCCCAAGAGGTGAAAGTAACCACGCACGAATGTCCTACTAGTTGTGTATAGTCGATAATGAGATTATTTTCTTCAGATAAACTTATCATTGCTTTGCCCTTTATAACCTTGATAAAGGAAAAGTATAAAAAATACTTATTATCATGTATAAAAAATAATATTTATCGCGATGGTTTTGCCGATAATCGGTATTTTTAAAGATAAAAGGATGACTTTTAAGTATTTTGGGTTATTAGGATTGATTATGCCTTCACTGGACGGGATGGTGAATGTCGCCAAATAAATTTGAGACTAAGCTAATGGGAGGTAACCGTTCAGATACCCCCTGTAATTTGCCATTTTTGTGTTGAAAAATGATCATTTACATTTGTAAACTCACATTTTTTGCCTTTGCCTCGTCCCCACGTACGTTAACACGGAGTGTACTCTGCGCCTTTGCAAGAGCCATATTTTTTGCGCCCATCTTGGCTACCAACTTAAGGCGGGACAAGTAAAGTCATAGCAAACAACCCGCACCCTTCGACAAGCTCAGGGAACTAGCCCTTCGGTAAACTCAGGACACCGCTCCCTGAGCTTGTCGAAGGGTGCGGGTGAATAACAGAAACATTAACTACCCCCCTCCCCTTAAACTGGTAGCCCCCATCTTAACTTGCTAACCGTATCTATTAGATCAAAACTACCCCTCACAAGCCTCGTCAATTAAATCTTTAAACCAAGGCAAAGCGCGTATGGTTTCCAAATCCTGTTCTTCTTGTAGATGTTTGCAGTGCAATGTATGAGCATTTGCTGATATTTGCTCAAGCCAGTCTTTAGCGCTTTCTCTATCACCCTCTTTAGCGTATTGGCAGGCTAGATTATAGATAGAATAATAATTTTTTAGCTCATCGACTTGCATTACCAATTTTTCAATTTGTTGATAAATTAATACTTTGTCAGGATTATTCACCAATTCACTCGCACCCATATTTTCATCGTCATCATAAGCATTAATATCTTCAAAATACTCAGGAGCAGAGCGCATGATGTCACTGTAGGTATCCGTTGCTTTTATTAGGTAATACTCATCCTTACGGTTTTTCTCTGCTAACTTATAATTGCCATAAGCAACGTGTAATAATGCTAGTGTATTATCTTTATTTTCAGCCAATAAGGTTTCCCAATAAACAATTGCAAGTTGCCATTGGTTTTGATATTCAGCGAATAAAGATTTTGCCTGCAACGTTTCCTCAAAGTTAAGGTTTCCTTCCTCCAGCATCGTATTGACGACTAAACGGTCTGCCTCTGTCGCCTCATGCGTAATGGGAAAATGCAATAACGTTTGCAGTTCCTTTTCAACTGCTTGCCTGCGCTCATAGCTTTGCTTTCTATCATAATCTAACTTATTTAGCTTCTCACTAAAGCCTTTAAACAACTCATTATGAGTGACCTTCAGTGCATCAATTTCATGATGTTGTTGTGCTGTTTGCCCTGATAATTTATTAATATCGGCTTCTGTTTGTTTGATATGCGATCTTAACAGCTCTGTTTTAGGTTGCTGCTTTTTCAACAGTAAAAATAGTGATAAGAGAGATAAAGCAAATGCAAAGGCACTCAATGCTGATAACCAATACAGCAAGTTATTATCTTCTTTTGCGGGTTTCTTTTCTTGCAAGCTGATCAACTGCCGCTGTAATTGTTGTATTTTTTGATCGTTTTGAACCTTACTTTCTGCTTGCTGTTGCAGAATATTTTGTAGTACTACATCCTGATTTTTCAGAGTCAACTCATATGCTTTTAACTCCCTTTTGAGTAGAGTATTCTGCCTTTTAACAAGCTGAATGGCATAATTGAGCGATGATACCGTGGGTTTTTTCGCAAAAGACACGGGAGAACTAAAAAGCAAACTAAAAGCAATCAGCAAAACAATAAATTTAATAATCATTTAGATACACAATAAGCTACGGGGGTTTAGGTACTATACTGTTTGTAGGAGTGACATAAAAGCTGATTAATTAAACAAGTTAATAGCCTTTTTCTTCTGCAATATCGTCGTCAATTCAAAAATAATAGTTCGCCATACCATGAAAGAACTATTTTTAATTAAGGAACGTGCACGGAATAACTTCCCGAAGTTCTAACGCAGAATTTTTATTTCAGATTGGATGAACTCATGAGGCGCATAGTCACTCTACGCAACGAATGAGATCATCCAAGCTGGGATAAAAAAGCAAGTTAGAGATCGGGACGTTGTTTTGTGCATGTTCCTAAGGTGAGAAAATGAAAGAAATGGATAATAGCCAAGATACTAAATGGCGTAAAAAACTAAGTGCTGATGAATACCGTATTACACGTCAGTGTGGTACTGAACCTGCGTTCTCTGGTAAATATTATCAGCTTAAAGAAAATGGGATTTATCACTGTATCTGTTGCAATGCACCGTTATTTAGCTCAGATAAGAAATACGATTCAGGTAGTGGTTGGCCGAGCTATTGGCAAGCCATATCAGAGTCTGCGATTAAATATATTACGGATAGCAGTCATGGAATGCTACGTACCGAAGTTCGTTGTGCTGAATGTGATGCACATTTAGGGCATGTGTTTGATGATGGCCCGCAACCTACCCGCAAGCGCTATTGCATTAACTCTGCATCCTTAGATTTTAGCAAAGAGCATAACAGCACCAAATAAAATAGGCTGGTGAATCATATAAATAAGGAGTGAGTGTCGTCCTAAAAAGCCGACTTTACTGCTGATAAAATTTTCTTTTAATGGGGGGATGAGATGCCAATCTTTAGCAGCAATAAATATGCCGATTAAGACCAGCGCAAACCAAGGAAAAACCGTAACAAGATCCTCAGTATATCCAGCAGGTAGGTGCAAAGGTTGTTGTACTAATGAGAATAATGCATCAGTATGCAACCAACCAAAGGCAGAGCCCATTAAAATAATGATTGCAGTGATTAATGAAAGCCAAGGTTTACCGACAAAGTATAAACCCAACCACGATGCGAACAGGATAAAATGTAAAATCCCAAAATAAATCCATGTTTGTGGAAATTGTAGATAACTGGCAATACTGACTAGAATTGCTGCTCCTCCCAATAATAACGAGCGTTTCTTTAAGCAATGCCAACATATTCTCTTGGCATGGGTTAGGGCTAGACTGATTCCCATTGTGCTTAGAAATAAGGTGATAATAAAAAATCGAAAGCCTCGCCATAGTGGACTGGTATCCATATCAATCTGGATAATCTGGAAATTATCCAAATCAAAACAAAAATGATAAATCACCATTAAAATAATGGCGATACCGCGTATGACATCAAGATAATGAAGGCGTTGTTTACTCAAAATATAGTCCGTTGCTAAGAGGTTAAGGGGGGTTGCACTAGCAGAATCTGGTATAAACAGAAAACGTTGAGCAAATAAATGGATTAAAGTTGCTTAATTCTTGGTTATCAATTTACGGTTGTAATCGAAATATCTCCCACCCTCCATCCACTCGCCGATATTCAAAGCGGTCATGAATGCGTGCTGTGCCGCCTTGCCAGAATTCTATTTTTTCAGGTATCACCCGATAGCCCCCCCAGAAATCAGGTAAGGGTATTTCCCCTTGTTTAAACTTTTGTTTTATCTTGCCCAGCTGTATTTCCAATAGATTACGCGAGGTAATAGGAGAGCTTTGATTAGAAGCCCATGCTCCTAACTGACTTCCTTTGGGGCGTGATAGAAAATATTTTAATGATTCAGCGGTTGATACCTTCTCTGCCTTACCCGTAATCTCAACTTGACGCTCCAACCCCGTCCACGGAAAAAGCAATGCGACATTCTCATTTTCTCCAATTTGCTGTGATTTTTCGCTACTGTAATTGGTGTAGAAAACAAAACCTTGCTCATCAAAAGTTTTTAATAAAACGGTTCGTAATGAGGGTTTACCGTCAGCAGAAACCGTTGCCAAACTCATGGCACTGGCATCTTGCACCTCGGCTTTATCTGCTTGTAAAAACCATTTTTCAAATTGTTCAAAAGGACTGTCGCTTAAATCCTTACGTCTAAGACCACCTTTGGTGTACTCCCTACGATAATCTCCTAAATCCATAGCTTTGCCTCATTTAATTAGGAAGTTCTTAAGCATATTTTGCACGATTAAATGCTATTGCTTTAGTCAGTCGTTCTAAGGTACGTTCACGTCCTACCAGCTTTAATGTGACATCTAGTGAAGGAGACATTGCTGTACCCGTTACTGCGACACGTAATGGTGGACCTACTTTATTCAATTTTAAATCCAGCTTTTTGCAGGTCGATTTTATTGCCTTATCAATAGTTTCCAATTGCCAATCAGTTACCGTTTTTAGCTCATCATGTAATGCTTGCATAATATCTGGCGTAGCGGTTTTAAAGTTTTTCTTAGCCGCATTTACGTCGTATTCAGTAAAGTCTTCATAATAGTAACGACAGGTTGCTACTAAATCAGCCAGACTTTTAGCCCGCTCACGTAAGGCATCAATCACATCCGCTAATTCAGG
>DRMS01000372.1 GCA_011322515.1 Leucothrix mucor | reverse complement strand
TTTGTTTTTGCGATAAAATAGAGGTTAGGATAGGAATTTCCATACCCACCAGTGTGCCAATCATTAAAATTAGGCTATACATGGTCACATCATAAAGCGCCCTTACCATGGGAAAGGCAATAAATAACAATAAGCTACACACACCACCAACCAGTGAAATAGCTATTTCTACGCTAATGAAATTTTGTATATGATCATCACTAAGCAGCTTAGATAGGTAAGAGCCAACCCCCATCGCAAACATAAAAAAGCCAATGGTAAGTGAGAATTGATAAACACTATTACCCAATAAATAACTGGAAACAGTGCTGATAATTAACTCATAGGCAATACCGCAGAGGGCAACAATGAGGATGGAGATGAGCAAAATGCCTGTTTGCTTATTGCTGAGTTTGCTGTAATTAGTATTAATGGGATTTGGCTCTTAAAAGATTAAAACAGTTACTAACTTAAGGTGGGGCAGCCTGTTAATTCATAGTATTAGGCAGAAAACAAATTCTCTCGCAAAGACACAGAGTACGCCAAGAAAAGATAAAAAATATCCTTTGTATACCCTGCGTCTTTACGAGAGAACTATTTTTAGTAGGTTACCAATTTAAGATGGGAAAAATCTTGTGTAGGTCGGGTTAGCTTATCAAGCGTAGCGAGATAACGTAACCCGACACAGCACCTAGCAATTGTCGGGTTACGTTTTTTTGCAAGCAAAAAAATCTAACCCAACCTACAATTTTCCTGTCCCACTTTCTTAAGTTGATAGCTCTATTTTTAGTACTGTGGTCGGTATATAAACTTTACCGACCCGCAATATTATTATTTTCCTGAAGAAAAGCTACCCGATCCTGAACGAGATCTTGCACTGGGTGCAGATGATCTACTGCTACTTGATGATGAACTTTTAGATTTAGATCGCGCAGAAGTCGCAGCTTTTGCTGATCTTCTTGGGGGAGTATTTGCACCAGGTCTTGTGCCTGTTGAACTTTGGCGATTCATTAAACTACCCATTAACATACCCATCATCATACCACCCGCCAGACCCGTCATCATGCCACCTATACCACTTTCTGCTGAACGCTCACTATTCGATGCGATTAATTTTTGCTTCTCGCCATCAATTTCAACTTTAAACGCAGTAGGCTCGCCGCTGTCTCTTAGTTTATTTACATTTTTGTCAACAAAGCCTGTAAATGAACCGTCTTTTTCTGCAATAACGCCCAATGTTTTAGGATAAACTTTTGGCTCTGTTGCATTCAATGTCTCCGCTAACGATAGCGAAAAATCGTCCATTGCTTTTTCTTTTGTTGTGTCCTTATGCTTTTTTTCAAATTCCTTAAGTTCACTGGCTGTAATTTCTAAAATACGCTCTAGATTAGCTCTAGGCGCTTCCGCTGTAGTCTCATTACCACCGCCACACGCTGTCAATAATAAAACGCTTAGACTTGACGTTATAAAAAGTTGTTTTGCTAATTTCATTGCTTCGTTCTCTTTTTTTGTTAAATAATTTTTAAGGATTATATAGACATTCATTTATTAAATTTCCGCACCCTTCGACTCCGCTCAGGGAGCTGTACCCTGAGCAGAGTCGAAGGGTGCAATTATTGTATGTGAAAAACTATAGATAAAGGGAATAATGCTTCTCATCAAGCCCATCATCATAATAATCTTTAAGCCTTCCTGCTTTTTTAAACCCTGATTGTAGCAAAGGTGCTTCAATCGTCGTTAAATTACTAGGAAATGAAAGGAAAATTGCGCGTGCGCCATCATCTTGAACCGCATTAATGCCTACTTGAATATCATCAACCTCCAAAGGAACTTCGCCCTCATCATTCCAACTAAAACTATAAGCATCTTCTGTTTCAGAAATTTCAAAGACCCCATCAAACTGTATATTACTGTTATCCTCTTCAATTTCTATTGATTCTTTATCTTTTAAACGCATTCCTAAAATAATTTGAGCTTCATCCTCATCATAAAAATCCTTATGGGTGACTTCTACTTCAAAACCTAGCGCCTTATAGAGATGAAGAGCGGCCGCATAAATAGCACCCTCTTCAGGGTCAACATAATCACTCACTTTTACAAATAATTTTCTACCACCAGAGCGTTTGATATGCGCAATAATCTCACCCAACATCTTGCGTCCATGCCCTTTATTGGTATGCTCCTCATCAATATAAGTCCATGATAGCCAGTAGGTTTGCTCACATCCTGGTGGGATTGAGTAACCCGTAACACCGAGAGTCTCGCCATTGACTTCATAGACATAATTATCATAAGTACCGCCCATTTGTTGATAGCCAGCTTCTGCCTCTTCGGCATCATCCTCATCATGGGATTCAATAATTGCAACAATTTTCTCTATATCAGAGGTTTCCATTTTACGTAAATTTTTCATTATTAAGTCGTTACGACTCCTCGTAGGTGGGTATTAATATCAGTTCGTTGAGGCTTAAACCTTTGTTTAAGCAATTCAACTGCTTTTTCTGGATGCGTATCACCGCACATAAATATATCCAATGCAGCATAGCCACGCTCTGGCCATGTATGAATACTAATATGAGACTCTGCCAACACCGCAACCCCAGATACACCGCCATTTGGGGTAAAGTGATGCAAATGAATATGAAGCAAGGTAGCCCCCGCAATATCTGCCGCATCACGCAAGGTTTGTTCTATCAATGAGAGATTATCCAATTGCTGGCATTCCCATAGATCAATAATTAAATGTCTGCCTGCAAAGGTTTTCCCATCTTGCACAATAAATAAATCATCCTTAGTTTGTTTATCATTGTCTCTATAATGTTGCCAATTTTGCTGGGTCATGGCTTCTCTTTTAAGGATTGAATTAGACTTACTATGGGAGTTGTAATAGAACTTTTCAAATAAAAAGATCGAGATTTTTGGATTGTAACAAATTCTGTGTTTTGCTCTATCCATACCATTTTCAGCTTTTCTTACTTCTTCGCTCAAGTACAAGTGGACTGTACTTCTCTTGAGATAATCCAATCAGAAACAAAATACCTACCCAATAGGATAACTTTATTTCTTTAAAGTCCCTAAGCCGATTTTTTAGATAATTTACTAAAAAAGTAGCTTTATCTTGTCTGTCTTATGTCGTTAATTTTAGTTTGCGTTACCCTTTTTTTACCAATGTTTTTGACACTAAAAATAACTTCAATAAATACAATAAGATAGAGCTGGCTAAAAATTCATTGGTAAAAATACAAAAATATAGGTTAATTACTTGTTTTATTAGTAAATAGTGTAGGATAATTACAGTTCACTGCCGCATAGGCAGCTTAGAAAAAATTGGTTTTTTTCGACACTCGAAAAACCGCGTTCACTGCCGCATAGGCAGCTTAGAAAAACTATGACCATAAGCTACAAAACGAGTTAATGTTCACTGCCGCATAGGCAGCTTAGAAATCTGTCATTATAGACTCTACTAATGCGTCTCTGTTCACTGCCGCATAGGCAGCTTAGAAAAACAAAGAACCAACCTTCTTCATTTGTATTTCGTTCACTGCCGCATAGGCAGCTTAGAAATAATATTGTCGCCGATTCTACAATGCCCAAAAGTTCACTGCCGCATAGGCAGCTTAGAAATAAAGCATTATTTGAAATATACGAAAGTACTAGTTCACTGCCGCATAGGCAGCTTAGAAATCTGTTCTCGTGCCTGTTAGACCTCCTGTTGCGTTCACTGCCGCATAGGCAGCTTAGAAAGATCATGATCCCCAAAATCTCAAACGTTGCAAGTTCACTGCCGCATAGGCAGCTTAGAAAAGTCGCGTATTTTTTGCAACCAGCCTTTGTTGGTTCACTGCCGCATAGGCAGCTTAGAAACCTGCTCCCGTGGCAAACCAAGCACCCGCCGCGTTCACTGCCGCATAGGCAGCTTAGAAAAGTCTTTGGGTTAAACCAATTCCCAAACAAAAGTTCACTGCCGCATAGGCAGCTTAGAAATATAACGATCGGGCGGTGTATTTTCCGAAGGGTGCTAGTTCACTGCCGCATAGGCAGCTTAGAAAGTAAAGATCATGTTCAGGCGTAATCTCTTTAAGTTCACTGCCGCATAGGCAGCTTAGAAAAAGGAGGGTTGGGACTATCGAATGTGCCAACAGTTCACTGCCGCATAGGCAGCTTAGAAAAACACAAGTAAAATGAGGGCAGTTTTGAGATTGTTCACTGCCGCATAGGCAGCTTAGAAATAAAATCGACATCGATCTACCTAGCATTAATTGTTCACTGCCGCATAGGCAGCTTAGAAATCCTTGTCAGCATGCATCATGCCAGCGATAATGTTCACTGCCGCATAGGCAGCTTAGAAATCTTTTTTCTAGCATTGAATACTTAATCTTCAGTTCACTGCCGCATAGGCAGCTTAGAAAGACTAAAGGCAACCTGCAATCGCTTACTGACAGTTCACTGCCGCATAGGCAGCTTAGAAAACATGATCACTGTTTGCTGTAGCTTGTTTTTCGTTCACTGCCGCATAGGCAGCTTAGAAAGCTCGATGCTATGGCTAAAGACGAAAACATTCGCCTTGCTGAATCAACCCCAATTTAAGTGCTCCTAAGGGGTCGCCATGCCAATAGTAGGGACATAATAGCGAGGTAACCAAATAGGCACCGTTAGCTGTTGATACTCTCATACCTTGCTCATCAATCGCTTCGATTTTCCCCGCTATTTTATTATTGGAGGTACTTTCAACAGGTCTTCCTGAAACTATAACGATAAGCTCATTATTTAGTAGCGTATTAATCGCATAATGTGGATTGGCGGCGCGAATCAGTTGATCTATTTGCTTTGCGCTCAAGTTCCAGTCAATCAAGGGGAGGGGTAATTTAACACGCGGTGCTTTGAGGTATGAACCTGTTGGTTGCGTTTGTGTTTTAGGTAGACCTGATGCTTGCACTTGTTTAACAAAATCAGTTACAACACTCACCACGACTGATGTTGTTCTTTTTTCTAATGAACCTGTTGTTTCTGTTGTATTTAGTTTAAATTTTTGTTGGCTAATTATATTGCCTGTATCAAAGCTTTCATCAAGTAAGTGCAATGTTACCCCTGTCTGTTGCTCGCCATTCTTAACCACATGAAAATAAGGATTCGCTCCTCGATAATGAGGGAGCAGTGAGGGGTGGGCATTTACCGCCGCGATTTTAGCCGCTGAAAAAACAGCCTCAGGAATATAGTGAGGGTAAGATGCAACGATAATCAAATCTGGCG
>DRMS01000371.1 GCA_011322515.1 Leucothrix mucor | reverse complement strand
TGCGGGTGTACGAGTTGTCGAGCATAAAGAAACCCCAGGTTTAGGTGATAAAATTGAAGTCGCTAAAAGTGATTGGATATTGGGATTTAAAGGTAAATTTCTAACCAATCCATCCACAAAGTCATGGGCAGTCAAGCGTGATGGGGGGGAATTTGATCAATTTACAGGGGCAACCATTACCCCGCGCGCCATTGTCAGCCTAGTTGAAGATGTCTTGATCTATGCTCATAAGAATATGCAACAACTGTTTAAAGACCCCATAGCCAATCACACAGGAGACAAAAAATGAGTGACTCACAAGAAAAGCAGTCTCCTGCGGTTGATTATTTGCAACTGACAAAAGATGGTCTTTGGTCTAATAATCCTGGTTTAGTGCAATTATTAGGTCTTTGCCCGTTACTGGCCGTTACTAATAATGTCGTGAATGGCATTGGTTTAGGCATTGCTACTTTAGTGACACTGGTTATTTCCAATGCCTCCATCTCCTTTAGTCGCCACTGGGTACGCAAAGAAATTCGCATCCCTTTTTATGTATTGGTCATCGCCTCTAATGTTACCGTTATTGATTTATTAATGAATGCATGGCTACCGCAATTGCATCTGGTTTTGGGTATTTTCATTCCCCTAATCGTCACTAACTGCGCCATTATTGGTCGCGCAGAAGCCTACGCCTCCAGAAATAACATCTTCCCTGCTATTATTGATGGCATTATGATGGGAATAGGTTTTATGCTAGTACTCGTGGTACTCGCCGCCCTGCGGGAAATTATTGGCAGTGGTACCTTATTTATCAACGCAGACGTAATGTTTGGCGAAAGCGCTAAGAATTTAACCATTACTATTTTTGATGATTATAAAGGCTTCCTGTTAGCCATCCTTCCTCCAGGTGCCTTTTTGGGGATGGGTTTTTTGATAGCGTTTAAGAATGTGATTGATAAACGGCTTGAGAAGAGGAAGGGAAATTCAGTTAGTGCTATTCCTGTTGTGGTTGAATGATATTCTAAAAAGCATGAAAAATAAAAGATATAAACCACGGAAAACACAGACAAGGGAATTAAATGATTTACAGTGAAACAGAAAATAATAAAAACAGATTCACCCCCGAGAGTAGGAAGGACATGAAGAAAAAAATGTAAACTGCTTTTCCATTGGGTAAAGGATGCTGAAAATTTTCCGTGTTTTATTAGTCTTTTTCTATTCCTATTTTTTTCGCGTCTTTCGTGGACATCTTTTATCTCCAACCCCCCCAAGTAATATCCGCCATGAACAAAACCAAGCGCTATGAAATTCTCACCCGTTGGCGAGATGACAACCCCGAACCAACGACAGAGCTAAATTACACTTCAACTTTTGAGCTTTTAATCGCAGTCATCCTATCTGCACAATCAACCGATAAAGGAGTTAATAAAGCCACCGCTAAACTCTACCCTATTGCCAATACGCCAAAAGCTATTTTTGCATTAGGTGAAGAAGGTTTGAAAAACTATATTAAAACCATAGGATTATATAATAGCAAAGCAAAAAATATTATTAAGACCTGCCAAATGCTAGTCGAACAGCATGATTCTATCGTGCCTGATAATCGCCCTGCTTTAGAAGCATTGCCAGGGGTTGGCAGAAAAACGGCTAATGTGGTACTCAATACTGCCTTTGGGCAACTCACGATGGCGGTTGATACCCATATCTTTCGTGTCTCGAATAGAACAGGTTTTGCCAAGGGAAAAAATGTAGTGGACGTTGAGAAAAAACTGCTACGCACTATTCCAAAAGAATTTATGCTCCACGCGCATCACTGGCTGATTTTACATGGGCGTTATATCTGCGTAGCAAGAAAGCCAAAATGCCCTGCTTGTTTAATTAGCGACTTATGTGATTTTAAAGAAAAGACAGAATAAGGAACTTGGTTGGCTAGTCGTTCAAGGTGGGACAGCATGTTAATTCATAGCGTTAAGTCGTTTTACCTACGCCAGCAGTACCTGTTATGGCAAACTGACCATTACTTGAAAATTGGTCATCGGCGAAGTCAATTTTCCATTCATCGCGAAGGGCGTTATTAGACCACTACAGTTATGTTGACCCCTGATAGGGAATTAAATACGAGCTTGAAAACAACTAAATAAATAGTAAGCAAAAGATGACAACTCTCTTGAAAAACACCGCTTCCTAACTACTCTTAGTGCAAAAAGGTAGTTTTATTTTGCATTTTTTAGAGCCATATACAGCAAGTATCACAGACTTTGGGTAATGATATGACTATTGCTATCCCCAAAGATCATTCGCCTTTTATTTCCATTTTTGAAATAATTCATTGCTATTATTTACCCCAATTAAATATGGATTTTTCTATGACTACCCTATCAGGTCGCTACCCCCTTTCACGTCCTCGTCGTATGCGTCGAGATGGTTTTTCACGTCGTTTAATGCGTGAAAACACCTTAACCGTCGATGATTTAATTTACCCAATGTTTGTTATTGAGGGAGAAAACCAGCGTGAGTCTATTGATTCTATGCCTGACGTAGAGCGTTTAAGTATTGACTTACTGGTTAAAGAGGCGCAAGAGATTGCAACATTGGGCATTCCCGCGATGGCTATTTTTCCTGTGGTTGGGGGTGAGAATAAATCTGATCTCGCTGAAGAGGCTTATAACCCTGATGGACTGGCGCAACGTGCCATTCGAGCCGTTAAGGCGGCAGTTCCTGAGCTGGGAATGATTACCGACGTAGCACTTGATCCTTTCACCTCGCATGGTCAAGATGGTTTGATGGATGATGCAGGTTATATTATTAATGATGAAACAGTTGAAGTGCTGGTAAAACAAGCAGTTTCACATGCACAAGCAGGCGCTGATATTGTTGCGCCTTCTGATATGATGGATGGTCGCATTGGCGCTATCCGTGCTGCCTTAGAAGCAGAAGGCTATACCAATACACGCATTCTGGCATACTCCGCTAAGTATGCATCCAGTTTTTATGGTCCCTTTCGTGATGCAGTGGGTTCTGCGGGTAATCTGGGGGGGGGCAATAAATACAGCTATCAAATGGATCCTGCCAACTCAGATGAGGCACTACATGAAGTTGCGCTAGATTTAGTAGAAGGCGCAGACATGGTCATGATTAAGCCAGGCATGCCTTATTTAGATATTGTGCGTCGCATTAAAGATGAGTTTAAAGCCCCCACTTATATTTATCAGGTCAGTGGCGAATATGCGATGTTAAAAGCAGCAGGGCAAAATGGCTGGATTGATGAAAAAGCATGTGTTTTAGAGGCGTTAATCAGTATGAAGCGCGCAGGTGGCGATGGAATTTTAACCTACTTTGCCAAAGAGGTAGCGCAATGGTTAGCAGAGGATAAAAGATAGATGAGTAAAGTAGCCATTGATCACTACGCCGTTATAGGCAATCCCATAGCACATAGTAAATCACCGCTTATTCATAGCATGTTTGCACAACAGACCAATGATGCCATGAGCTATAACACCGTTTTGTCGCCTTTAGATGAGTTTGCAGCAACCGTAGCTGAGTTTCAAAAACAGGGCGGTAAAGGACTCAATGTAACGGTCCCCTTTAAAGAACAAGCATGGGAGTTAGCTGATGAACTAAGTGATTATGCACAAGCAGCAGGTGCTGTGAATACCTTTGTTTTTAAAGAAGATGGTAGTATTTATGGCGCAAATACCGATGGTATTGGGCTAATACGTGACCTAGCTATTAACTATCATATTGATTTAAAAGGAAAGCGTGTTCTATTACTAGGAGCAGGTGGTGCAGCTAAAGGCGTTGTACAGCCTTTGCTAGAGCAAAACATAAAATGCCTTATTATCGCTAATCGCACCGAAAAAAGAGCAACAACACTAGCTACTGATTTTACTGAGGTAGCTACGAGTCTTGGCTGTGAAATACAGGGAGGAAGCTATAATGACTTACGTAAGCAGGGGCAGTTTGATCTAATTATCAATGCCACCGCCGCCAGCTTGCAAGGCATTATGCCCCCTATGCCAGAATCCTGTTTGTATCAACAAAGTGTGTGCTATGACATGATGTACGGCAACCGTCCCACTGCATTTGAATGCTGGTGTGAGGATAATGGCGCAGCACTCGTGGTAAATGGTTTGGGGATGTTGATTGAACAAGCGGCTGAGTCTTACTCACTTTGGCGCGCTAGGCAACCTGATACCAAGCTCGTACTAGATAGCTTCTTAGCAGGCATCTCTTAAGGAAATTCCAAGTAATAAATTTACCTCTATTGCGCTAATTTTTTGTTCCTGATTGGAGCATCTCAAGAGGCGCATAGTTGCTCTACGCAACGATTGAGATGATTCAAGCAGGAGCAAAAGGGCAAGTAAGATGAGTAAAATCATTGCTTGGAACTTCCTAAGACTACTCCTACTTAAACACACAAATAAAAGTCGCAGAGAGGAGTGAGATTTTAACTGTGCTCTAACCGTGTACCCAATGATTCTGCTAACATCGTAATAATTTGATTAGATTCGCTTAATTTTTTCTCAACTTTATTTTTTTTATTAAATAATTCAAGAATATCTTCAAGTAGGCAAGTATATTTCACTTGCATCTTTAGTAAATCAAATGTTTCCCCTAATGGCTGTAATGTATCCTGTGCAGTTTTGCTATTAGTACTAATATTTGACCTGATTGTATTAATATGATCAATCGCAGTGTTGCAGGTTTCTTCATTAATAGAATAATTATTAATTTCAATTTTCTTTTTAAATTGTTTTTTATCCTCAATATTAATTTCAGGCTCTATAGTATTATCTATATTCTTTTTTAGATGTATTTCTTCTTTTAATTTATTAGCATTTTTTCTTAGCACTTTTATTTCATGGGTATAACGATCAATTTTATTGGTTAACTTGGCATATGA
>DRMS01000370.1 GCA_011322515.1 Leucothrix mucor | reverse complement strand
TCGTGCACGTTCCTAATTGGCTCTCGAATTATCTAATGCGATGATTTCTATTTTAGCGCGGTTTAATCTCACAAGTTAGCTGTACTAATTTTAAAATTAAATTCTGCTGGATAGTATTATCTACTAATGACTCCCCTAAAAAAAGATCAGATAAAATAGGATCATCTAATTCAATCAGTTGTTTAAATGCGCTTTGTTCACTTTGGGAGGCGTTTTGATAATAACGCTCAAGGTAATTATTTAATATAAAGTCCAATTCTTTAGTCCCGCGCCGACATTGCCATTTTAATTGTGAGATCTTAGACATCAGATTCTACGCTTTACCAATAAACGCTTAATATCCGCAATTGCTTTGGCAGGGTTTAAGTCTTTAGGGCAAGCTTCGGCGCAGTTCATAATGGTATGACAGCGATATAACTTAAAGGGATCTTCCAAATCATCAAGACGCTCACCAGTGGCTTCATCACGTGAATCACTAATCCAGCGATATGCATTTAATAGCGTTGCAGGGCCTAAGTAGCGGTCACTATTCCACCAGTAACTAGGGCAACTTGTAGAACAACAAGCGCATAAAATACACTCATATAAACCATCTAGCTTTTCACGCTCTTCCTTTGATTGTAAGCGTTCCCTATCAGGCGGTGCAGGGGTGTCGGTTTTCATCCACGGTTGAATAGAGGCGTATTGTGCGTAAAAATTAGTCAAGTCAGAGATTAAATCTTTAATAATAGGCTGATGCGGAAGCGGGTAGACGGTGACATCACCTTTAATATCAGCAATCGCTTTAGTACAAGCAAGCGTATTGCTACCATCTATATTCATTGAGCAAGAGCCACAAATACCTTCACGACAAGAACGGCGCAAGGCAAGGCTTGAATCCATTTCATCTTTTATTTTTAATAACGCATCCAATACCATTGCACCGCAATTATCCATATCAACTTCATAATGATCGGTGTGTGGATTTTTACCTGATGCAGGATCATAACGGTAGATAATAAAGGTCTTGATGTTTTTTGTTCCCGCAGGCGCTTTGAAGGTTTTGCCTGATTTAATAATTGAGTTAATGGGTAATCTAAATTCAGCCATAGTGAAAATACTTCCAGAAAAGTAGGATGGATAAGTGCAATACATCCACCACAAGTGTATGATTTTGGTGGATGCTCTAGCGCTCATCCACCCTACAATAGAGGTTAATACACCCGCTTTTTAGGTGGAATCACATTACAATCATCCGTTAAGGTGAACATATGTACAGGGCGTGAAGCAAAACGCACTGCGCCTTTTTCATTTACCCATGCCAGCGTATGTTCCATCCATTCTTGATCATTACGATCAGGATAATCTTCTCGCGCATGTCCTCCGCGACTTTCTTCACGCCTTAGCGCACCTGCTATAATAGTTTGCGCTTGTAGCAATAGGTTTTCCAATTCTAATGTTTCCAGTAAATCGGTATTCCATTGCAAACCTCGATCAGTAATCCCCACATCGTCAAAACTGGCAAAAACTTCTTCCATTTTCTCCAATCCTTGTTGCATGCTATCTCCTGTACGAAAAACAGCGGCATATTTTTGCATGGTGCGTTGCATTTTATCGCGGATAGTGGCAGTTGGCTGGCTACCTGATGCATTGCGTAGCGTATCAAAGCGATCTAGTAAGGTTGCAAAGGTGCCTTCTTTAAGCGCTTGATGTGGTGTATAGGGTTTGATAATTTCAGCCGCACGAAGGGCAGATGCACGACCAAAGACAATAATATCCAGCAATGAATTAGAGCCTAAACGATTCGCGCCATGCACGGAGACACAGGCTGCCTCACCAATCGCCATTAATCCTGGCACAATCGCATCAGAATCATCACCGTCTAAGGTCACTACTTCACCATGATGATTAGTTGGAATGCCCCCCATATTATAATGTACGGTAGGCAATACGGGGATGGGGTCTTTCATCACATCAACCCCTGCAAAAATACGTGCGCTTTCAGCGATGCCTGGCAAGCGTTCACTAATCACATCTGCGCCTAAATGTTGTAAATTTAGGAAGATATGATCTTTATCCTCGCCAACGCCATTGCCTGCATTGATCTCCATTGTCATTGCGCGTGATACTACGTCGCGTGAGGCAAGGTCTTTAGCATTGGGCGCATAGCGTTCCATAAAGCGCTCACCTTCGGAATTGGTCAAATACCCCCCTTCACCGCGTACACCTTCAGTAATCAGTACGCCAGCACCATAAACTCCTGTGGGATGAAATTGTACAAATTCCATATCTTGTAAGGGCAAACCTGCGCGTAACACCATCGCGCTACCATCACCTGTACAGGTATGCGCAGAGGTGGCGGAGAAAAAGACGCGCCCACAACCGCCTGTTGCCAACACTACTTGGTGTCCGCGAAAACAGTGCAGTTCACCTGTACTTAAATCCCATGCCATCACGCCTTTGCAAACGCCCTCTTCCATAATTAAATCAGTGGCAAAGTATTCAATAAAAAATTCGGCATTATGTTTTAACGATTGCTGATAAAGTGTATGCAAAATAGCATGACCCGTGCGATCAGCCGCCGCACAAGTGCGTTGTGCGGGCTTACCTTCACCATTATACGTGGTCATACCGCCAAAAGGACGTTGATAGATTTTGCCATCATCAGTACGTGAAAAAGGTACTCCAAAATGCTCCAGCTCAATTACCGCCGCCATCGCCTCACGGCACATATACTCAATCGCATCCTGATCACCCAGCCAGTCAGAGCCTTTTACAGTGTCATACATATGCCACTGCCAGCTATCCTCACCCATATTTCCCAATGCCGCCGACATACCACCTTGTGCGGCAACTGTATGGCTACGCGTTGGAAATACCTTGGTAATACAAGCCGTGCTTAACCCTGCCGCTGCCATGCCCAAGGTTGATCGCAACCCTGCACCGCCCGCGCCAACAATCACCACATCATATTCATGTTCAATAATTTTATAATCACCAATTTGCACTTTATGCATCTCCTAAAGCTATTTTTAGTATGCTATAAACACCCAGCGCCATCATAAAATAGCTGGTGAATTTAATTGCCAGAATCATCGCCAAACGAGAACCATAATGGGCAATATAATCTTCAAGAATCACCTGTAAGCCTAACTGAGCATGATGAAATGCAATGAGCACCACCAGAATCATCATGACGGTATTAAACGGGAATTGTAGCCATGCAATGACTGCCGCATGACTTGCCTCAGGGAGTAAGGCGATACTAAAGCAAAACCAAAGGGTTAATGGAATAAGTGCTAATGATGTTAAGCGCTGTATCCAAAAATGATGCGTTGCATCTGGGAATTTGCCTAAACCTTTTACTTTTGCTAGTGGTGAACGTAAATCTTTCATATTAACTCTCGGCTCTTGTTCTCGGACAGCCTCCTAACGTTGCAGATTTTTAACACTAGGGTGCTGGGCATAGATTATTTTAATAATTATAGATTAATCTTTTAAGAGGCATGTAAGTTATTGTGAATACAGTTATTTTAAAATCGGTATACTATCTTGTGATTAACAAGGTTATCATCTAAAGGAAGCGTAATACCGATAGGCCTGCCATGCTTTGTAAGAAATACAGGTTTTCCACTTTCTAAATGGCGCGTCATTATAGCTGAATTTTTTTTAAGTCTCTTAGGAACGTGCACGGAATAACGTCCTGAAGTTCTAACGCAGAATTTTTATTTCAGATTAGATGAACTCATAAGGCGCATAGTCACTCTACGCAACGAATGAGATCATCCAAGCTGGGATAAAAAGGCAAGTTAGAGATCGGGAAGTTGTTTCATGCACATTCCTAAACTTGCCACAAATCAGCCGTCATTTCTTTTTCAAACGTATTTATCGAAATCATACGCTAACTCTATTTTATCCTCACGCTATGAATTAACAGGCTGTTCCGCCTTAAGCAATAATCCAAGTCACTACTGTCAAAATAACAGAGCTAATCATCACAACCCAAGCTGATTTATGCACTTCTACAACGGACAATCCCTTGCCAATATCCCAAAACAAATGCCTAATCCCATTGCAAAAGTGGTAATAAAGTGAAAAAGTAAAGCCAAATAATACTAATTTTCCAAACCCACTAGATAATAAGTTATGCATTGCTTGCCAACTATCAGCACCACTAGCTACTACAACTAACACCCCTATCATTAATAATAAGCCAATAAATAAAACCGCACCTGTGCCACGATGTAAAACTGAGAATATAGCGGTTATTGGCATTTTATAGATCTGTAAATGTGGCGACAGTGGGCGCTGATCAGTCCAAGCCATTATTATGTTCCTTTCTTTTTAGGATAAATCTTTAACTGCTAGATATTTATCGGTTCGCATTTCTCGTAATCTGCTACTAGTACATTCAAATTCAAATTGCAAACGCTTGCCAGTATAAAGCTTTTCAGGTGTAGCGTATACCGATCCCACTAGATTTACGCGCAGATCATAAAGTTCATCTATCATATTAACAAAGCGCCGCGCAATATCATCCATTGATGCACCCATAATCGCTATATTTGCGATCAAGACCATGTGAAATATGGCTACCAACTTAAGGTGGGACAAGTAACGTCATAGCAAACAACCCGCACCCTTCGACTCCGCTCAGGGTACAGCTCCCTGAGCGGAGTCGAAGGGTGAGGGAATTTAATAAATGAATGTCTATATATCTCAAAATAACATCACCCCTACAATCAACAAAGGGGACAAGGGTTCTAGAAGACTGTCCAACAACGAAAGAATTCCATTTTTTCTACATGTTGCGTTTGTTATTTTACAAGCACACTACATATAGCATGTAAAAATTAATCACGCCAATTCTCAGATAGCCTCCTAGAGGAATCCCTTACAAATAGCATTCAAACTATTTTCCTGATTTTTATATGCTACACTGCTTTCCTTTTTTTTATTAGCCCAAAGGAAATAGATATGTCCGTACTTGTTGGTCGTGATGCACCTGATTTTAGCGCTCCTGCTGTATTAGCTGATGGCACAATTGTTGATGAATTTACCTTATCTGAAACTATCAAAGGTAAAGCGGCGGTAATTTTCTTTTACCCATTAGACTTTACTTTTGTATGTCCTTCTGAATTGTTAGCTTTTGATCATCGTATGGATCAGTTTAAAAAGCGCAATGTAGAAGTTATAGGTGTTTCTATTGACTCTCATTTCACCCATAACGCATGGCGTAACACCGCTATTAATGATGGCGGAATTGGCGCGGTTGGGTATCCATTAGTTGCTGATATGAATCACTCGATTTGTCAGGCGTATGGTGTTGAAACTCCAGATGGAAACGTGGCCTTCCGTGGTTCATTCCTTATTGATGAAAATGGTGTTGTGCGTCATCAAGTCGTTAATGATCTGCCATTAGGAAGAGATATTGATGAAATGTTGCGTATGGTTGATGCGCTACAATTTCACGAAGAGCATGGTGAAGTTTGCCCTGCGGGTTGGACTGAAGGCGATGCAGGCATGAAAGATACACCTGACGGCGTTGCAGAGTATCTTGAGCAGAATGCTAGCAATTTGTAAATAGCTTATCTGACATCAATATCCTCGCCGTGTTTTAAGCGAGGATTTAGTTGATGTTATGCATAAGAAAAATAGTATGATTACTCCAAGAAAATAAACACACAAATAGTATTTATTTTCTTGGAGTATTAATATCAGGGATGAAAACTTCAGTTTTTTGGTCAAACAATATCGGTTAGTTGCACCAGCCCCGTAATGCATCTTATACTGATACAAATTTACCACCACACCAACAAAAACAATGAAATTATCTCTGCAAGAATTCCGTGATTTACCCTATAAGTCCATTACCCTACTCGGCATGTCGGGCGTAGGAAAAACCTATCTCTCCAATATCTTACGTGCCAGAAAATGGTTTCACTATTCGGGTGATTATCGCATTGGCACACGCTATTTAAATGAACCTATTTTAGACAATATCACTCAACAAGCGATGCAAGTGCCTTTTTTAAAGGATTTATTACGCTCCGATTCCATTTATATTTCCAATAATATAACCGTCGATCACCTCAAGCCTGTGTCCAGTTTTATTGGTAAATTAGGGAATCCTGAATTGGGTGGCATGTCACTAAAAGAGTTTAAACGTCGTCAAGCATTGCATTATAAAGCGGAAGTGGCAGCAATGAAGGATGTCCCTAGCTTTATTGAAAAATCACATTCGATTTACGGCTACACAAAATTTATAAATGATGCAGGTGGGAGCGTTTGTGAGCTGGATAATCCTGAAGTACTAAAAATACTGGAAGAAAACACACTGATTATTTATATCAAAGCCAGTAAAGCAGATGAGAAAATGCTGATAGAACGCGCCAAAACATCCCCCAAACCTCTCTATTATCGAGAAGAATTTCTAGATCAGCAGTTAGACATTTATATGCAAGAACGCAAATTATCCTATACCACCATGATTGATCCTGATGATTTTGTACGTTGGATATTTCCGCAACTATTTTACTCGCGTATCCCTCGCTATGAAGCCATTGCAGATCAATACGGTTATACCATTAAAACAGAAGACTTATATCAGGTTAAAACAGAAGCTGATTTTATGTACTTAGTTGAACAAGCGATAGCATTAGGCAATAATCACTCTCAGTACTAGCTATTGACCTAATAAAATTTCTCTTCTACTATCCATATCCCAACGCGCCGATTTGATACAGATTGCGGGCGCATTATAAATACTGCTAAAGAGGTGAACATCATATTAAAAGCCTACTTTAGTCATACTAACAGTGGGCTTTTTTATGCCCACAAGGAAATCATTATGCCATTAGTCGCACATAATAAACTCCCCACCTTTGAACGCCTGCAAAAAGAAGGGCAAAGCATAATCCGCCCTGGTTATGCGATGCAGCAAGATATACGTGAATTGCATATTGGTTTATTAAATATGATGCCCGATGCCGCATTAGCCGCTACTGAACGCCAGTTTTTGCGTTTGATTGGTGAAAGCAATGCTATTATTCAGTTCCATGTCCATCTTTTTACCTTACCTGTATTACCACGCAGTGAAAAAGCAACACAACATATAGCAACTTATTACGATACCTTTGAAGCAATAAAAAAAGAAGGCTTAGATGCGTTGATTATAACAGGCGCAAATGTCAGTCAGCCAAACCTTGTTGATGAAGACTTTTGGCTACCGCTCAAAGAAGTCATCGACTGGGCAGAAGAGCATGTACCCTCAACACTGTGTTCATGCTTGGCAACCCATGCTGTTTTAGAATCACGCCATCAACAAAAACGTCATCCATTGAGGACTAAACGCTGGGGAGTGTATAGGCATCATGTAATGAAACAACACCCCTTAGTCAATGGCATTAATACACAATTTAATGTACCACATTCGCGTTATAACCAGATTGATCGACAGCAGTTTGAAGCCGCAAACCTGCCTATCTTGGTCGAAGCTAAAAATGCAGGCGTACATCTTGCAGTCAGTGAGGACGGTATTCGTACCGTCTATTTTCAAGGACATCCCGAGTACGATAGCATTAGCTTGGTCAAAGAATATAAACGAGAAGTATTACGTTTTATTACAGGTGATTTAGAACAATACCCACCTTTCCCTAAAAACTATTTTGATCGTTATACCCAAGCCTTTTTTGATGAGTATCAGGACAAGGTGGTGGATGCTTTAAGTCGAGGAGTAGACATGCCAGAATTTCCTGAAAAGCTAATTAGCAAGCGCTTACATAATACTTGGCATGACACCGCCGCTGCAATTTTATCAAACTGGATGGGGCTGATTTATCAAATTACTCACCATGATCGTAAACAGGTATTAATGGATGGTTTAGATCCTAATGATCCACTTGGGTTGAAGAAAGTATAGGAGAAATCTTGTTTATAACGGATTCTGTTGGTACAACATATTAGCGATAAATTTTGAAAGTTGCCTTTATTTACAGGACACTAGGGAAAACAACTAAGGAACATGTACGGAATAACTTCCCGAAGTTATTCCGTACATGTTCCTAATGATAAATGATGCTTCATTGATAAGGGGCGTAATTTTTCTATTCTTTTCATTATATTATCCAGGTCGTCCATCAATACGCGGCTTAATAAACATAGGCAAATAGGTAAACAATAAAAGTGTAAATGCCACAATCCACACCCCCTGCGCAATCCCAATCCACCAGTGATATAGACTGGTATTAAACAGTGGAAAAATAACCCTAACAACTGCGCCAATGACTAATAAACTATAAACCCAGCCCAGTATTTTAGGTGGTTTAAACACATTGCGCCCTGTATGTCCTAGCGAAACACGCGCCATCATGCCAATGGTAATTAGCCCAACACCGCCATAGGCGAAGGCGTGTATGGCTAAAAAAGGTGAGATGGGTAAAAACGCCATTAATACTTTTAGCAAGAAGCCAAACACTAGCCATGCATAGCCAATATAGAGACTCCATAATAAAGTTTTTTTCCAGATGCCGTGTGTGTACCAGCCATAAAGTCGAATACTATTTAGTATTAGCAATGCCAGCGCTAATAGCGCAGTCAGATAAGGAATAGAATAATAATCATCCGTTATATCAGCAATAGCAAAGAATAAAAAGAGGAATAGATTAGAAATATCGAGCCATTTCCAGTTTTTGGCGGTAAATTCATAGTCTACGCCATTTTGGATAAAGAAAGGGATCACCCGCCGTCCTAAGGTGAAAATTAAGGCGACAATGATATAAAAACCAGCGTATAAGCCAATATGCAACGCACTTGACCAAATACCTAATAATCCGATATAAAATAGTGTATTGGCTATTAATAATAAGATCATTTTTCCTGGAAAAGCGCTGTTATTCCATTGATGTGCTTTATAAATAGGCAAAGTGATTGCGATGGCTAGAAATAAATTGAAACTTAGATCAATCAACGCTAATAGCCATAGCATAGAGTAAGGCAAAACAAAGGGTAAAATACGCGCGGTTGTCCAAAGTAAAAACAGGATGAGCAGTGGTTTGTTTTGGATGGTTTTTAAACCTGTCCAATTGCGGATTGCAGTGAGCAAAAAACCTGCGGCAAGTGCAGCACCATAGCCAAACACCATTTCATGTGCATGCCATTGAATGATTGGATATTGCGTTGCTGGTAGTGCCCAGCCTGTGAAATATAGAATCATCCACATCAATATTCCCAATACACCCATCATCATTGCGGCAGCGAAAAAAGGACGAAAACCAAGTTGTAAAAATGCGGTTTTATGTGGATAGGGTGTTTCAATAGTTAACATATGCCCAAGCCTGTTATTGAAGAATTGCTGATAGTATAGTTTAGCTGGACTATCGTACAATGCCTTTTATTACTCAATGATTTATGTCAAAGTCATCAAAGCCTAATATTCTCCCAGAGAATATTAGTTACTACTGAAATTTCCTTTATATTGAAAAGAGTCTAGTGTTTTTATCTGGCTGAAAAACTACAATTTTCACTCCTGTTTAACTTGTTGTGCTAGACGCATAACAGGATCCTCCTTATCCTTTCCGTTACTCACTGGCCAGACTAATACCGTTGTTTCCGCTCCCATATCCTCATCGGTTAAATTCAGGCGCAATCGCAATTTTGATTGTTTTCTAGGATTAAAATTAAGGCTACTCCAAGGAATGGAGGCAGTTAGTAAATATCCGCCTTCAACCAGTGTACACAATGAAGTATTGCTTGCCCTGCCAAGGGGGGAATATTTAAATTGATAAAGTTTATCCGTAGTTATATCAAAATGAACGGAATCACCTGTTTGTATTTTGTCGTCTTTAACCGCTAATGTTATATAAAGATTATGATTATCCCAATGCGCCTGCCATTTTGCAGATAGGTCTTCTTTTATTTCTATTTGCGATTCTTCTAGCAGAGCTTTAGCCACCGTCTTATCATCTGCTGGATTAATTTTCCAGTAGGTATCCATGCTCCAAATATCTTTTATATCACTGGAAGCAGGGATGGAAATACCCTGATTTTTACCCAGTGAGAGTTCTTGGCTCGCTAGATGGCGTGTTTTACGTATTTCACTTAGATAGGTTAATGCGGCATCAAACTTAGGTGCTTTATTGCGTGGTTGAGTGATATGTTCTTTTAATCCCCAGCTTCCATACCAACTATAGATTCTTGGTGCGCTGAAAAGCACAAAGACCTTTCCGCCTGCTTTATCCCATTCACGCAGATATTCCAGATAAAGCTCACCCATGCGTGGGTCACGATTGGCCGCATAAAGCAGGGGGTTTGGATTTTCATCAACGCGTCTAGTATCCCAATCGACTAAATGTTGCCCCCCCTCATAAGCAACCAAATCAACACCAAATGCATCCGCCACTTTTTGTTGTACACGCATTTGTTGAATACTGGCAGCCAGACCTTTTTTATTGTATTTATTGGTTAGCGCGGCAAAAATATCATCCGTATTTTCAGCTTGGCGCATTCGTTTTAGCGTGGTAGTGAAATAAGGCGCAATTGCCAGCGCATCGGTGTGTTTATAGGCATTATTATAAGATAGCAGTAAGCTGGATAAGCGTGGGTTACTTGACCATGACCCCATTGTGCGAATTAATCGCTCAGAGCCTTTGAACTCCTGTTCCCAGATTTTAAAGCTCTCCACACTGCGTCTAGCGTAATATTTTTGCCCTGCTTTGTTTTCATCCGCATCAAGGTTTAATTTCTGCCCCATTTCAATGGCGTATTGATGATGTACAAAGATAGGGTTCCACGTTTCATTGCTGTATTCAATATAAACTTTAAGTTCAGGATCAAGGTGTTCATTGACATAGCGCGCAAACTGATGAATGTAATCATCATTCGCTTTATAAGGAAGCGAAAACCAAGGATTCGCTTTAAGACGATTAGCAAGCTCTACCATAATCTCAATAGGCGCACCACGAGATTTAGGTTTACCGCCCCAAGTCGCTTTTTCAAGTCGATTACGCTCTTCCCAATTTTCAATGGGATTGCGTGTCATTCCCGCCATATTCATAAAACGAACCACTTTAAAATGGCGCATAAAATCTAAGTAATAAGGATTAAAGAGAATGGTTTTATAGTGTTTTTCAAAAGATAGATAATTATGATCAGGGCAACTTTTTTCGCTCCCAACATGTTGATACGGTTTGTCTTCACAGATGCCTCCTGCCATCAGCACGCGAATATTGCGAATATAGTTTTTAGGATTTGATTTTTGAATGACTAGGGAAGCATTAAGAATATTATCTTTGCCTGCTTTGATTTCGATAATATCTTTGCCAGGACGATGCACAACCAGTGATGCGTCATTGCCATAGTGAATTTTCCCCTCACCTTCATAAAGAACCGTGTAAAAGCCTTCAGGAACTGTGCCAACAGGAAGGCGGTTTAGAAATTTTGTACCCGCCACCCCACCGTGTAAATTCTTCGCCCAGCCATTATTATCATATTCAACCCCTTTTTTACTTAACCAAGGGTAGGTTTGATCAAAAGGAATGGATGCCTTAAACAAATCAATAAAAGGAATGCTTGAGGTATCTTCACGAACTTCATTGGTATTAATGCCTAAAATTTCATCGCTATGGCTTTTGGGTAGGATCTTTAATTCTGATTTTGTAGGGGTGGGAACAGGCTTAGGCTGAGTCAAAAGATAGAGCAAGATGCCGATACTTACGGCTGAAATAAGAGAAATAAGTATAGGTAAACCCTTGAATATACGCATTAAAATGTCCGTATTTAATTGTAATCTAGTGCGAGAAAGTAGATGGGCATGGGATTATCTAATCCCATGCTAATAATTTCAAGTAAAACAGCTATTTGATCAAAAAGTATATAGTGGCTATTAGGTGAGTACTTTTTTGTGCATTAAGCCGCTATGAAAAGTATACTCACGGTCATTATGTCTACCTTAAGCGATCATTTAGTAAAAAAATTTAACTCCTTAACTTCTGCAAAAAAAGTGCTTATTGCCTACAGTGGGGGTTTGGATTCTCATGTGTTACTGCATGCTTTAGCATCAATAGCTCCCTCACAAAACCTACAAATACGTGCTATTTATATTGATCATGGCTTACAATTAATTGCTAAACAATGGCCACAGCACTGTTTAACGGTCTGTAATCGCTTGTCAATTGCTTGCGAAATTGTCAGTCTAAATCTCTCCATTCCCAAAGGAAAAAGTTTGGAAGCGGTTGCCAGAGACGCACGCTATCAGGCATTTGCAGAGAGGATTCAGCAGGATGAGATGCTAGTTACGGCACATCATCAGGATGATCAAGCGGAGACCTTATTGGTGCAATTATTTCGTGGCGCGGGTATTAATGGCTTAGCAGCTATGCCTGTGATAAGTGATTTTGCTAGTGGTCAACATATGCGTCCCTTATTGGATCAGTCACGGGAGTCATTAGAGCAGTATGCACAACAGCATAAACTAGACACTATCAAAGACCCTAGCAATCAGGATCAATGTTTTGATCGTAATTTCTTACGCCATGCTATTATCCCGCGCTTAAAAAATCGTTGGAAAAGTATCAATCAACTATTAGCACGAGCAGCACACCATCAG
>DRMS01000369.1 GCA_011322515.1 Leucothrix mucor | reverse complement strand
AAGGCGGGAATGGTGTGGATATAGTCTAACCCAAAATAGCGCTTCATTAATAAGGGAAAGCTAATTTCGCCGCCACGAGCAGGTAATAAATTATTGAGAATATTGTGTAATAGCATAAGCCGCAATGCTGCAATCCAACCACCTTTTGTATGCGGTAGAAAGTAGTCATATAAACGCCAAGTGCGGACTTGATAACTGAGCAAAAAGAGAAGGACTGCACTTATAATTGATGCGGTGCTTAGAGATTTCCAAGGTGCAAGTATGTTTCCCCAACCCCAATAGGCTTCAACAGTGGTAATAAAAGAAAAAAATATTACCCAGATGATCATTTTTTTTATTTTTGTCATAAATGAATTACAGGAGACTCTAACTAATTATTCTGTATGATTTTTTGTATCATGCCATTTTCTGGCGTATCAAAAAATACTGATAAAAAATACTAATGCATGAGTTAAACATAAGTAATAATGCTTTACTTTATTATAAAATGCTAATATGCTCAAAAATCAGTCGATACGGGCAAAAGAACAATAATAATAAGAAAAGAAGAAGAATAATAATAATTTAAGGATCAATCGACTCACTTTGGGGCTGAGTATGATTTTAAAATAATAATCAGCGTAATAATCATTATTTTATGTTGGTGAAATTACAATGGGGAAACTTAATTTACAAGATGCACGACATTTATCAATGCGTGCGGGATTAGGCGCTCGCTGGAAAGATTTGCGACGGTATCAAAATTTATCTAAAAAGAAAAGCGTACATCATATCGTTTATAGCTCATCTAACCGATGGGTTTTAACTCCGCCTAAACTGGCTGAGTGGAGACCGTGGAATCCAAAAACCACAACACAACAAAGACGCTATTTGCATCAGCGATTAAACCGTGACAAGCGGGCATTACGTGAATGGTCTGTGCAAAATATGTTGCGCACACCCTATCCGCTAACAGAGCGGATGGTGTTATTCTGGCATAATCACTTCACTTCTTCTTTGAATAAAATTAATCAGCCTAACTTGCTGTTAAAACAGAATTTATTATTTCGCCGTTATGGAATGGGAAATTTTAAGCAGTTATTGCATGAGGTTTCACGTGACCCCGCGATGCTCATCTATCTGGATAATGACTATAGTAAAGTGGGTAAGCCTAATGAAAATTTCGCGCGTGAACTTTTAGAGCTATATACCTTAGGTGAAGGGAATTATAGCGAGGCGGATATACGCGGAGCAGCCAAGGCATTTACAGGTTGGACAGTTGATCGGCGCAATAAACGTTTTGTCTTTAAGAAAGATAAGCATGATAACAGTGTTAAAACGTTTATGGGACGCAGGGGGCGTTTTAACGGTAATCATATTATTGATATATTGCTACAAAAACCACAATTATCAGAGCATATAGCCACAAAATTTTGGTATGAGTTTGTTAGTGATGAACGCCCTAACCCTCATACAATAAGACGCTGGGGGAATATATTCCGTCATGCAAAATATGATATTCGTAGCTTGCTTATCAGCGTTTTAAACAGTGAGGAGTTCTGGTCAAAGCATCACCGTGGAGAAAAAATAAAATCTCCTGTAGAGCTAGTGGTTGGCACACTACGTACTTTAATTTTAAAACCACCTAGCAACGCTCATATTATTAGTCTTTGCGATACCTTAGGGCAAAAAATTATGACGCCCGACACACCAGAGGGGTATCTCGGCGGTCAAGCATGGATAGATACCTATACTTTGCCCATTCGCGTTAATTTAATGTCTTCATTTATACATAAAGCCAGTCAGCGTGATTTGGCTAGAGTTCCAAAATTATCGGTTAATGATAAGGTTCACTGGTTATTGGCAAGAAAAAATGTGAATAAATTACCACAGGAATCACAAAGTCACACACAAAAATTACATACTTTATTAACCGATCCAGCTTATCAACTGACATAGGAGCTTACTAATGAAACGCAGAACTTTTATAAAATACAGCTCACTGGCTGGATCACTACCGTTAGCAACGGGTTTACTTTCTGAAAACGCACAGGCTGGACAGGAAAGAAATATTTCGGCAAGCAGAAAACGCATCGTAGTCTTAGTTGAATTACTGGGTGGTAATGATGGTTTAAATACATTGATTCCTTTTACAGATCCGCTGTATTACAAATTACGTCCAACCATTGCTATTCCAAGAAAATCAATGTTGCCTATAACACGATCTTTAGCAATGCATCCTTCACTGCGTCCATTGCAACAATATTGGCAACGCAAAGAAATGGCATGGATACAAGGTGTTGGTTATCCGCGCAGTAATCGTTCACACTTTCGTGCTAAGGATATTTGGGATAGTGCTTCTAATTATAATCAGAGAATTGATCAAGGTTGGGTAGCAAGCTTATTAGGTGCTAGTCATGATATTACAGGAGTGGCAATTAACTCTGATCTTGGACCACTATTGGGCGACCACACAAATAGTTTGAAAATTAATGATATTGCCGCCTTTGTGCATAGCAATCAAAATTTAAAAGCTCGCTCAAGTAATACAAGTAATAATTCATTAACACATTTGTTAAAAACTGAGCGTATTGTTGCTGAGTCAACCGCAATATTAAAGGAATCATTAGTGAGGGCGCATGATCCAAGCCGTAACTTTCCAAGATCTTCATTTGGTAAAGAGTTGGCATCCATTGCTCGCCTGATCAATAGTGGTGTTGATATTCCTGTCTATAAAATCACACTGGGTAATTTTGACACCCATGCGGTGCAATCCCATCAACATACAAGACTATTGAAAATGCTAGCGGAAAGTCTACATGCCTTTGCATTAAATATGAAACGTAGCGGACAGTGGAATAATGTCATGTTGATGACCTACTCTGAATTTGGACGGCAAGTTGCAGAAAATGATAGCCGAGGCACTGATCATGGTGAGGCCGCAGCTCATTTGGTCATGGGCGGACACGTACGTGGCGGTGTTTATGGGAAAAATCCTGATTTACGCCGATTGAGTAAAAATGCCCTGCGCCATAGTGTTGATTTTCGCTCTGTTTATGGCACGGTTGCATCGCGTTGGTGGGGCTTAAAAAATCCTTGGAATCGTCCTTTGGTTCCATTTGTGTAGTTTTTACTTGTAAAAGATTAGCCCTCGAAAAATACATTTACAGGGATAGAAAGGATGCATATAGACATTTATTTATTAAATTCCCGCACCCTTCGACTCCGCTCAGGGAGCTGTACCCTGAGCGGAGTCGAAGGGTGCAATTATTTATGTGAAAAACTATAGATTGAAAACAATCATCCTGCCTATCCATGTAGTCTAGTGTATAGGCTACTCGAAGTAGCCTTAATATACTTGACTTTTTTTGTGCTCAGGAGCGAGAAAGAGGGGCATAGCAACTTTTTTATCCTGCCTTAAGTTGATAGCCGAACTTTGGGAGGTTATCCTGTGCTCGTTCCTTAGTGTACCTGTAGCTTAGCAAGTTCATCCAATATAGATTGCACCAAACTAATTCCAGAAGCTCCCATACCCTTGCAAAGAATATCAAGGTCACGCTCACCATCTAGTAGCTTCTTCATAATACTACCCAGATTTCGCATATCACCGCCAGCAACACTCATTTGTTCCGCCATTAGGGATAACATAGTGAGGGCTTGAGTATTGCCTGTATTGGCTTGAATAATCATATGGGCGATGCCAGGAGCTGCCATAGTGGAATCACCTGATTGAGCATCAGGGTCAGGGAGAGTGGAGGGGTTTTGAATTCCGCTTAAAATAGCTCCGATAATAACGGAGTCTTCTTCATCTAAATTAAATTGTAAGCTAGTAGAGCGATCACCTGCGACAATTTTATTAATAATACGGACTAAATCAGTCCAACCATTATCAGCACTTACTTTAAGAACATCATCAAGCTGTTGTTTGTTGGCAGGGTTTTGCGCAACTTGCACGACCAATACAATAAGGCTGGCGTGCATTTGCACTATTTGTTGCTGGACAGAAAGCCCAGCAACGGGTTGTTGACTAGTGGATAAATTCATTCACTTATAATAACCCATGACGCTTTAATTTTGAACGTAATGTTGCTCTATTAACGCCTAAACAGTTAGCTGCACGAGACTGGTTGCCACGGGTATGTTTCATAATGGCTTTTAAAAGAGGTAGCTCGACTTCGTCTATTACTTGGCGGTAAAGATTCATAGAATCCTGCTCTCCTAGTAATGTTAGATAATCCTCTACTGCATCTTCTGTAGTGTTTGAAAGCGATCCTTGTGTAAAAGGTTTAACGGGGGTATTCATAATTTTACTACCTTTGTTATTGAGTCGCGGGTTTTGGGGGAATTGGTTAATTCTTCTAGCGCATTAGAGAATTGTTCTAGTTGCTGGGAAGAATTTTTGGCAGTAAAAATTTTAATTAAAATATCTTTACTGACAGACTGTTGCGTACTCATAGTGTTTAAATAGCAACCTATATGCTTATTCGCCATTCGAACACGAAGAACTGAATTATAATAGCGATGAATGGTATAAATGTGGGCTAAAGCCGCTTTGATTTGTTCGTTTGTTGATAGGGGAGAGGGGATTTTTTTTGTCTTTAAATAATGATTTATTTCTGCAAATACCCACGGCTTTCCTCGGGTAACTCTACCTAATAACAAGCCATCCGCACCTGTGTAGTTTAAAATATAAGCAGCGTCATGAATAGTTGAAATATCACCATTTGCAAAAACAGGGATTGATGTTTGTTGTTTTACCAAGCGGATAGTTTCGTATTCTGAATTTCCTGTAAAGCCCTCTTCCCTAGTGCGACCATGAATAGAGAGGGCGCTGATGCCAGATTGTTCTGCAATATGAGCGATTTGTAATGCATTTTTGTTTTTATTAGACCAGCCTGTACGTATTTTGACAGTAACAGGTATATCAACGGCTGAGACAACCTTAGTTAAAATAGCCTCCACTTGATCTGGATATTGTAATAAGGCTGATCCAGCGGCCTTGTTACACACCTTCTTTGCAGGGCAACCCAGATTAATATCAATAATCTGTATCCCTTGGTCTGCACAGCGTTTTGCCGCATTTGCCATCGTTTCAGGATCTGTGCCAACAATTTGGGCGCAACGAGGCTCTGTTTCGTCTTTTGATATGAGGCGTGTTGATGATTTTTTTGAATCCCATAAACTAACATCTGAACTAATCATTTCCGCTGTGGTTAATCCAGCGCCGAAAGAACGGCATATATCCCTATAAGGACGATCTGTAATGCCCGCCATTGGTGCAAGTAATAAATTACTCGCTAGTTTATAAGGGCCGATGTAAAGTGGATTTAGCATAAAATACGACAGTTAGAATGAAATTTTCAGTAGGTTTTTAGTTCTTGGACAGTCTCCTAGGGAGTAGAATTATGGATAATCAGCCATTACATAAACCTAAAATTAAAACGAGTCGCCTTTTTACCAGGGTCAGCTATCTTTAGTTGCAGTGATGCTTCTTTATTTGGAGGAAAAATT
The DNA here is from genome assembly GCA_011322515.1 of Leucothrix mucor. Lineage (GTDB taxonomy): Bacteria > Pseudomonadota > Gammaproteobacteria > Thiotrichales > Thiotrichaceae > JAGLBW01. Next base: position 1,165 of record DRMS01000369.1, on the reverse strand, counting down.
TCATTTTCAGAATAGTGCTGAAGGTATTCTTGAGGTTTAAAGCGCCTTAGCGCAATGGTGTTTTCTTTATTATCCAAAAGGGTAACCTCAATATAGGGATAAGGCTGGGCATCATCTGCCTTATTTTCAATGGATGCAGAAATAAGCAACACACCATTATCATTAGGGTGGCTAATAATATTTCTACTGATCATTTTTACTTGCTCTGGATTGCGTTTTAACTCGTGCGTAAACCAGTTTTTATTAGCATATAAAAACTGAGCAATTAAGAGTGATAATAAGGCAAGTATTGTTAAAATCTGTAAGCTGTTAAGCTTATACTTTGCTGTTGATCGTTTGTATTGTGGTGTCAATACATCGGGGTCAACGATGTCATCTTCCTCTATTCCTTCCTTAGTTAAAGATAGTTTCCTTGGTAATGTAGTCGTAAGGGTCTCGGTTGCAACAAACACGCTATCACATTCGCCACAGCGTAATTTACCCTGAGCAACCGTTAATTCTTTCATTTTTACGCGGAAAACAGCGCCGCAATGTGTGCATTGTGTATACATAGATTAAATTGGTTTTTTATAGTATGCGCAAAATTATAAAAGAATGTGTCAATAGATTATAGAACATTATTTATTAACTGCTTTGCTTTTGCTCCCTTTTATCTGATTGTTATTTTCTTGAAGTAGCCTCGGCCTCTGTTGATATTTGATGATTACTTCCTCTTTTTGCTATTTTTTGCCTTGATATAGTTTTTCACATAAATAATTACACCCTTCGACTCCGCTCAGGGTACAGCTCCCTGAGCGGAGTCGAAGGGTGCGGAAATTTAATAAATGAATGTCTATAGAAGCAAAAAACCGCCTAAAAGTGAAAATATAACCAAATGTCAATAGAGCCTAAGACTATATTGGCAAAGGCAGAATCTGGATGCTTCCCAACCATAGTTGTTGCATTGTGTTTTTATGTTGTCGGAGATGACTACTATTATAAAACCTAATCTCTCCCGTATGATCGCAGTTATTAAGCAGGTAGTGTTGCTGTAGGATGCGCTGTAATTGCCGTGCAACGGGTCTACCTGTTTCTATTAGCCGTATTTCTTTACCAACAATAATGCGAATAGTCTGACTTAAAAAAGGATAATGAGTGCATCCAAGGATGATGGTATCAGCATTTT
>DRMS01000368.1 GCA_011322515.1 Leucothrix mucor | reverse complement strand
TGCTATCTTGCCTGTATCATGGATGTATATAAAAATGCTTGGTGCAGAAGGCTTAAAACAATCTACTCAAATCGCTATTCTCAGCGCAAACTACATTACAGAACGCTTAGCGGAACACTATCCTGTGCTTTATCGTGGTGATAAACAACGTGTTGCACATGAATGCATACTCGATATACGTGATATTGAAGCAGAATCAGGCATTAATAATGAAGATATTGCCAAGCGATTAATGGACTACGGTTTTCACGCACCCACTATGTCCTTTCCTGTGGCGGGAACATTAATGATTGAGCCAACCGAATCAGAATCAAAACACGAAATAGACCGTTTTTGTGATGCCATGATCGCCATCCGCAAAGAAATTAGCAAGGTGCAAGCAGGTGAATGGACGTTGGATAATAATCCGCTTCGCAATGCACCCCACACCCTGCTAGACCTTGCTGATAATTGGGATAGACCTTATTCGCAACAAGTGGCCATCTTCCCTAAAGGCGTATCAACCAAAACAAAATACTGGCCGACAGTCAATCGAGTCGATAATGTCTACGGTGATCGTAATTTAATATGCTCGTGTCCGAGTATTGAGAATTATGGGTAAGATTAGTAGAATCATTGCTTGGAACTTCCTAACTAGTCCTTGCAGTTTATAATGCTATAATTAATTTTCTAGGTGATATCCAAACAAAGGTATCTATAGTTTTTCACATAAATAATTGCCCCCTTCGACTCCGCTGAGGGTACAGCTCCCCGAGCGGAGTCGAAGGGGGCGGAAATTTAGTAAATGAATGTCTATATATGAAAAGAAAATTAGTCAGTTTTGATTGGGCGATCAAGCGAATCCTGCGTAGCAAGGCAAATTTTGGCATTTTGGAAGGGTTTCTTTCAGAGCTATTATTTGAGGATATTCACGTCCTTGAGGTGTTAGAAAGTGAGAGTAATAAAGACAGTAAACGCGATAAATTCAACCGTCTTGATATTAAAGTTAGGGATGCTAATGACGATATTATCCTGATTGAAATTCAATACAGTAGCGAATTAGATTACTTACAACGTATTCTCTATGCCAGTAGCAAAGCGATTACAGAGCATCTTAAAGAAAGTGAGGCTTATTCTAAAATCACTAAGATTATTTCAATTAATATCCTCTATTTTGATTTTGGCGAGGGTGAGGATTATATCTACAAAGGAACCACCAGCTTTATTGGTCTGCACAATAAAACCAAGCTCAAACTGAATCCAAAACAGCAACAGCTCTATAAAACCGCTGAAATAGAAGAAATCTACCCAGAATATTACCTAATAAAAGTCAGAAATTTTAACGATATTGCTAAGGATTCACTGGATGAATGGATTTACTTTCTGAAAAATGAAGAAATAAAAGATAAATTTGAGGCAAAAGGTCTAAAAAAAGCCAAAGAAACATTAGACTATCTAAAAATGCCTGATCAGGAAAGGCGACAATATGAACGCTATCAAACAGACTTGCACCATCAGGCAAGCATTTATGAATCTACTTATGTGCTGGGAGAGATGCAGGGGGTTAAGAAAGGGATAAAGCAAGGAATAGAACAAGGAATAGAACAAGGAATAGAGCAGGAAAAAAAGAACAGCAAAAAAGAAAAAATAAACATTATTCAAAAGCTAGCTAAAAAAGGATTTGATGAAGAGGAGATCATAGAGGTTACAGGTATCTCTGTACAAGAAATTAGAGATAGTTTATCAAAATAAAATAGCTAATAGGCAGTATGCTTATTTTCTCGTCCCTTAGTTTTTGTAACGATTGTCTACAGGGAAGTTCTAAGCAATGATTCTACCCATCTTACTTGCCCTTTTGCTCCTGCTTGAATCGTCTCAACCGTTGCGTAGAGCAACTATGCGCCTCTTCAGATGCTCCAATCAGGAACAAAAAATCAGCGTAATATAGGTAAATCCATTACTTGAAACTTTCTAACAAAACTAACCCCTCAAAATTCACAAAAACTAGGTTATAATCATCAACCTTTCATTTGTTTTCACTGGTGGTTATTAATGTCCGATGGTGTTTTGCCTACTACAACCCTTCTAGAAATACGTCAACGTATTGATTCCCTTGATACAAAAATTCTTGAATTACTAACAGAGCGTGCTAAGTGCGCGGAGTCTGTTGGGAAAATAAAGCGTGCCTCAGGCGAAACGGATATTTGCTTTTATCGCCCAGAGCGTGAGGCGCAAATACTCCGCCGTATGCTTGAGACTAACCAAGGTCCACTAAAAAATGAACAAATCACCCGCATTTATCGCGCTATTATTTCCTCATGTCTTGGGTTAGAGCAGTGTTTACACATTGCTTATTTAGGACCAAAAGGAAGCTATACAGAAGCTGCGGCACAAAAGCATTTTAGTCATGGGGTAAAAATGCTGTCACTAGCGACGATTTCACAAGTTTTTCGTGAAGTTGAAGTGGGTAGTGTTGATTATGGAGTGGTGCCAATTGAAAATTCTAGCGAAGGGATTGTGTCACATACGTTGGATCTATTTGTACAATCTCCCCTAAAAATTTGTGGAGAAATCCATTTACCCATACACCATAGCCTAATGTGTCAGTCTGATTCACTGGTTTATGCTGATGTCCAAACTGTCTATGCTCATCGGCAATCATTAGCACAGTGTAGGGCATGGCTGGATGAAAACGTGCCGAATGCAGAGCGTATTGCTGTTTCCAGTAATTCAGAGGGTGCGCGTAGGGTGCAAACTGAGACAAATGCGGTTGCAATTGCGGGGCAGGTTGCAGCTGAATTTTATAAATTACATACCTTGCAAGAAAATATTGAAGATAACCCAAATAATACCACGCGCTTTCTAGTGATTGGTGATCAAGAAGTGGCTGAAAGTGGTGATGATAAAACAACCTTGCTAGTGTCTGCCAAAAATAGATCAGGGGCGTTATATCACCTATTACAACCACTAAAAGAGCATGGTTTAGATATGACGCGGATTGAGTCACGCCCATCAAAAGATAGTATTTGGGAATATCTGTTTTTTATGGATATTGAGGGTCATACGGAGAATGAAAATGTGAAAGCTGCCTTGCTTGAGTTAGAGCAAGAGGCGGAGTTGATTCGTATACTTGGCTCATATCCCAAGGCTATTGTTTAAAGACTACAGTTGTTCGGCATCATCATTTTCCCTGCATGTTAGCGGGATAATGGATAAAAAAGTGTAACATGCTTTTCTTGATGATAAAGGATGTCAAAAATAATAAGGAAACCTTTCAGTGAAAAACACTTTTCTACATCTTGCCGTATCAGGCGTTCAAGGGTTAAACCCTTATCAACCAGGAAAACCCATTACAGAATTAGAACGAGAATTAGGGATTAGTAATATTCTCAAGTTAGCTTCAAATGAAAACCCAATGGGCGCAAGTAAAGCTGTTTTAGAAGCGCTTAAAGGGGATGATTTAGAGGTGGAAGTTTATCCTGATGGTAATGGCTTTATGCTAAAGCAGGCAATCGCCAAAAAACTTGCTCTTCAACAAGATCAGATT
>DRMS01000367.1 GCA_011322515.1 Leucothrix mucor | reverse complement strand
ATTCCCATTTAGTGAAAAGATCTACAGTGCAAAATAACCCGCTAGACCCAATCAAAGACTAATCCACTTATTTCCTTATTCAACTTCTTTTCAAGGTAAGCTTAGGCGTAGTGCTAACTTTGCCCAGCGATAGCGTCACGATTTCTGATAATGATTAAAAATAACCTTCTAAATAAAGTACACCTTAGTTAGAAGATCGGGAAAAGTGATTATCATGCACTTAGCGTTATAAATAGGGTTGTTTTGTATTTTTAGAAGAAAGTACAATAGGCTCTAGCCCCATACGCGCCAACTTAAGGCTGTAAGCTATTGTATTTAAAAGTTTTATACAATTTGTGATTACAGCTAAATATATAGTATTTAAGGGTTTGCCCAAGTGGTTTTGGGTCTATGTGATACTATTTATCAATAACCTACATAAATCATGATATTCTTAAAAATACTTATAAATCATATAACTAGCCCCTTAAGTTGGCGCGTATGGGCTCTAGCCCTCCTCAAATAGAAGATAGAAGCCTGTTAGAATGAAATCTTCCTTTTTTGGAGTTATTACTATGACGGTGTTTTTCAAGGTAATTGTCTTAGTATAATTGCTTGCGTCCTGAGTGCGGAGAGTGATTTTTTTTGTGTATTATTAAAAATATTGTAAAAATGTTCCCATAATTGTTCCCATTTTCTAGCTTATCACTTATGAAACACCTTAAATAACAACTAGATACAATATGTTTTATCTTTCTGTATTGGAAAATAGTATTTAAAATCAAGACATATAGGTTTTCACATAAATAATTGCACCCTTCGACTCCGCTCAGGGTACAGCTCCCTGAGCGGAGTCGAAGGGTGCGGAAATTTAATAAATGAATGTCTATAGTTCGATAACCAAGCCTCAATCCCAATTCAAAGCCCCGCCTGTCTGATACTCCGTAACCCGCGTTTCAAAGAAGTTTTTCTCTTTACGCATAGTAGCCTGCTCATCAAGCCAAGGTGTACGGTTTTGCGAGCCAGGGAAAGGTTCTTCAAACCCTAACTGTCTTGCGCGGCGATTGGCAATAAAGCGGAATTGCTCAACATGATCATCGGCGGTATAGCCTAGTATGGAGTTGCGTAGAATATAATGTGCATAGCTGATTTCAGCGGCTTCTGATTCATCCCACATGTCACGAATGGCTTTTGGATCTAAGGTGACATCATTTTCTAGCATGATCTGTTTCACTACACGGATGCCAAAAGAAGCATGTAGCACTTCATCGCGCATAATATATTGTAATTGTTCAGCGGTTCCTTTCATTAGTCCTCGGCGCTGTAATGAGAAAATCGGTGTAAACCCATTATAAAACCAACAACCTTCAAAAACACCTGCAAAAAAGCTGTAGGCCATGACGAAATTATTTAATTCATCCGCATTCGTAAGATCCATATCACTGCGCATCACCGAGTTTAAACGACGATTGGCTAGTTGAATTTTGCCATTAATTGCGGGTACAACGCGGTAACGATTATAAATTTCACCCTGATCCAAACCAATTGTTTCAATGCAGTGTTGATAAGTCCATGTATGCAATGCTTCTTCGTAAACTTGCCTTGCCTGATAGATTTGCAACTCAGGCGCGGTCATCTTTTCCATCACCGCTAAACCAATATTACGCATCGCTAAGATGTCAGATGTGGTGAGGTAGGCAAGCACATTTTCATAAACATGTTGCTCATGTTTTGTCAAGGTGTGTTGATAGTCATGCACATCCTGCGCCATGTTGATATCTAGCGGTGTCCAGTGGTTTTTATTGGCATTGAGAAAATATTCCCATGCCCACGGATATTTAAAAGGAGCTAGCTGGTTGACATCTGATAAGCCATTGATAACTCTCTTTTTTGAGGCTTTTACAGGCTCTGTGCTAAGATGATTATTATGCTGTTCTTGTATCTGATTTTGTGCTAGTGATGCACTTATTGGAGGTGTATTGGCATCCTGTTTTACTGATGTTTTCACTAAGTTGTCCACAGAGTTATCCACAGGCTTTACTACTGTGGAATTGGGTTCTTTTTCTGTAGTTTCATCTTGCTCTATCGCCATTCCATTAAGCACATCACTTCTGGCATAAGACTCTGCCAAGGTGTTTATTGGTTTGCTATTTTCTTTGCTATTACTTAGTGGGTCATCCCAGTCAATCATTGTTGTGGTACCTCTATTATTAGCGCTTTCTTTGCTTTATATATTTGAATTTCATTTTTTTTAATTTGGTCACTTGTAATAAATTCTTCATTACAATGATTACAAGTAGTTGATGCAATTAGCACCTCATAAATCAAAAAATCGTGTTGGTATATTTCTATTTCTTTATGTTGTGTAATATCATTTGAGCTACAAAAGCAACATTTAATCATTTGAAATTACCTGTTATTACCAATACCTTCGCCAAATCTAAACGGTAGGGTGGATAAGTGTAACGCATCCACCGCAACACGTTGATTTTGGTGGACTTGGAAGAGAGTATCTACAAATCACAATTGGCGAAGGTATTAAGGAAGTTCCAAGCAACAAATCTACCAATCTTACTTGCCCTTTTGCCCCTGCTTGAATCATCTCAATCGTTGCGTAGAGTGACTATGCGCCTCTTGAGATGCTCCAATCAGGAATTGCTATGCCCCTTGGGTACAAAAAATCAGCGCAATATGGGTAGATTCATTACTTGAAACTTCCTAATTACTGACAAGCTTCACAATCAGGATCAAGTATAGAACAAGCCGAAGGTGCTTTGGCATTTGAGCTAATTATCGTATCGTTCCCCGTATCGGCTTCATCACGACTATCGGCTGTTTTCTCCATATGCGTTGCGCCCATTGAGCGCAGGTAATAGGTTGTTTTTAAACCACGCACCCAAGCCAATTTATACAAATTATCCAACTTAGCACCAGAGGGTTCTGACATATAAAGGTTTAATGACTGCCCTTGATCTATCCATTTTTGACGGCGGCTACCTGCTTCAATTAACCAGCGTGGGTCTATCTCAAAGGCGGTGGCATATTTATTTTTGATTGCTTCGGGTATGCGATCAATGGGTTGCACGCTACCATCAAAGTATTTCATATCATTGATCATCACATCATCCCAAAGCCCAAGTTGCTTTAACTCTTTGACCATATAAGGATTAACCACGGTAAACTCGCCTGAAAGATTTGATTTTACAAACAAGTTTTGATAGGTCGGTTCAATGGATTGACTTACCCCGCAGATATTAGAAATAGTAGCGGTAGGTGCGATTGCCATTACATTGGAATTACGCATGCCGTGTTGCTTAATGCTTTGACGCAGGCTATCCCAATCTAAGGTGCTGGATTTATCAACTTGATAAAAATTACCCCGTTCTTGTTCCATTAAATCCAAGGAATCAATCGGTAAGATGCCTTTGCTCCATAATGAACCTTGATAGGTAGAATATGCTCCGCGCTCTTTAGCAAGGTTATTAGAGCCTTGAATCGCGTAATAGGAAACAGCTTCCATACTACGGTCAGCAAAATCAACGGCTTCTTCAGAGGCATAGGCAATATTGAGTTTATATAAGGCATCCTGAAACCCCATGATACCTAGTCCGACAGGGCGATGCTGTAAGTTGGAGCGACGCGCTTGCGGTACGCTGTAGTAATTATATTCAATCACATTATCCAGCATACGGGTTGCGGTGGTAATGGTCTTTTCTAGCATCTTCATATTGATGCCTTTTGCGGTGGTATGCGCAGCAATATTAACTGAACCGAGATTACACACTGCTATTTCATCGGCATTGGTATGTAGGGTAATTTCAGTACAAAGATTAGAACTATGCACCACACCAACATGCTGATTACTATAGCGAACATTGCAAGGATCTTTAAAGGTTATCCACGGATGCCCTGTTTCAAATAGCATTCCTAGCATTTTACGCCATAAATCTAGCGCTTTAAGCGTCTTTGAAAGACGCATCTCACCGCGTGCGGCTTTTGCTTCATATTCAATGTACTTCTCTTCAAATGCCTTGCCATAGAGAT
>DRMS01000366.1 GCA_011322515.1 Leucothrix mucor | reverse complement strand
GCTTACAGCCCTTTGAACGGATTTATGAATGAAGCTGAGTATGAATCTGTAATCCATACTATGCGCCTTAAAAATGGCTTGTTATGGCCTATGCCAGTTACTTTCGATGTACCTAAAGACTTCATTGAGAAAGGTGAGATTCAAATAGGCTCTAAAATTGCATTGCAAGATGGAGAGGGGTTTATGCTTGCAGTACTTTCTATAGAAAGTATTTGGACACCAAACAAAAAGACAGAGGCAGAAAAAGTATACGGAACGATCTCTCAAAAACATCCAGGTGTTTATTACTTAAATGAAAAAACACATGCTATCTATATAGGAGGGAGTATAGAGGGCATCCAACTACCTGATTCCTATGTTTTTGATACTTATCGCAGGACACCTCTACAACAACGTGCCATATTTGCAAAAAAAGGTTGGCGCAATATCATTGCCTACCAAACCAGCAAAATTATCCATCGCCTACAACGAGAATTACTATTAACGATAGCAAAAGAGCAACAAGGTCAACTGCTTATACACCCAACCATTGGTAGCACTAAACCTGGGGATACCCACTACTACACACGGATACATTGCTACGAAGCGGTACTAAAATACTTTCCAGAGCAAATTAGCATGCTCTCTATCATGCCTTTATCTATGCGCATGGCGGGAGCAAGGGAAAGCTTATGGTACGGAATTATTCACCAAAACTATGGCTGTACACATTTCATCGTTGGTCCAAATCATGCCCTACCTCCTCTTAAAGAAGATGCCGAAAGCAACTATGAAGCACAAAAATTAATCAAACAGTACCAACACGAACTCGATATAAAAATGATCCCAGTAGAAGAACATCAATATATACCCAGTTGTGACTGTTTTTCACCCGTATCAAAGATCAAGCAAAAAAAGGAAAAAGGACTACGATTTTCAGAAAGAAAAATTAGAGAGCATCTACATTTAAACAAACCCATACCCGAATGGTGCAGTTACCCTGAAGTGATTCAGGAAATGAAAAAAGCCTATCCATCAAGATCAAAGCAAGGTTTTACTTTATTCTTTACTGGCTTATCTGGGTCAGGAAAGTCAACCATTGCTAAAATTGTAAATGCACAACTTATCGAACATGGCACTCGTCCTATTACTTTACTTGATGGTGATGTGGTAAGGCTAAATCTCTCCTCAGAACTAGGTTTTTCAAAACAACATAGAGATTTAAATATACGTCGTATAGGCTTTGTAGCCAATGAAATAACGAAAAATAGAGGGGTCGCCATTTGCGCTCCCATTGCTCCCTACACAAAAAGTCGACGTGCAGTACGAGAGCTTATTGAACAACATGGTTCTTTTATAGAAATACACGTCTCAACACCTCTAGAAGTCTGTGAAGCCCGTGATAGAAAAGGGCTGTATGCCAAAGCGAGACAAGGTATTATTCCTGAGTTTACGGGGATTAGTGATCCTTATGAAACACCTGAAAACCCTGAATTAAATATAGACACATCGACAATGATGCCTTTAGAGGCAGCACAGTTGGTTATATTGTATTTATTTCAGAAAGGTTATCTTGGATAAATAAGGAAGTTCCAAGCAATGAATTTACTAATCTGGCTATCAGTTTAAGGCGGGACAGTTCATGTTTCTGCTATTCACTCGCACCCTCCAACAAGCTCAGGAAGCTAGCTCCCTGAGCTTGTCTAAGGGTGCGGTTTTTTTGCTATGACGTTACTTGTCCCGCCTTAAGTCGGTAGCCACCAATCTTACTTGCCCTTTTGCTCCTGCTTGAATCATCTCAATCGTTGCGTAGAGCAACTATGCGCTTCTTGAGATGCTCCAATTAGGAACAAAAAATCAGCGCAATATATAGTTTTTCACATAAATAATTGCACCCTTCGACTCCGCTCAGGATACAGCTCCCTGAGCGGAGTCGAAGGGTGCGGAAATTTAATAAATGAATGTCTATAGGTGAATTCATTACTTGAAACTTCCTAAAGGCATTGCATTCGATATGTTAAAAAAGTGTAAACTAATTTTAGATATATTAAGGATACCTAAATGTTTGATTATTTCTACAACCATAGTCTTGAAACCGAGTTTATGGCTATTTTTGGTGGTATGACCATGCTATTGTTGCTTGAATCTTATATACCAAGACAAAAAGAACCTAAAATATTGCTAAGTCGTTGGTTTAGTAATATTGCTCTAGCGTTGATGAATTATATTTTAGGTATCGTGCTTTCACTTTATGTTATTAGTCGCATCTCAGTGTTTAATGAAACTGATGCAAGCTTATTTTCGTATTTTATCCCCCTCAATACGCCCGTTATTTTTACTATTATTTTGACCCTTTTTATTTTGGAATTTGCAACTTACTGGGTGCATAGAGCGTATCATAATATTCCTGTTTTATGGCGTATGCATGCCGTCCACCATATAGATACCGATATGGATGTGACCACGTCCCATCGGCATCATCCTTTTGAGAGTATTTTATCGGCAATTATTTTATTTCCGATTGTTTCATTCTTAGGTGCGCCAATTTCTGCTTTATTAACCTATACTCTACTAACAATTATTATCAGTCTAATCAGCCATAGCAATATTCTATTACCCTCGTGGCTGGATGCTGGGTTAAGAAGATTTGTTGTAACACCCGATTTTCATCGACTACACCATTCAGTTGATTTACGCTACACCGATAGCAATTATGGTGTTATTACGCCTTGGTTTGATTATTTATTTAATACTTCATCGCAGGTAGCATATAAAGAGATTCCTCAAATGAAACTTGGCTTGACAGGGCAGAAAAAACCTAATCAACTAATCCATCTTTTGTTGCTCCCACTTACTTACAAGAAAAACAATTAAATTAAGGCATTTTATGCGTTTATCATGGTTTATATTTATATTAGTTGCACTCTTTGCGATTGAACTATTACCTTCTGTACGTGAACTTGTTATTGACCCTTTCACCTCAGTCATTGCATCTATTAGTGCGGGTATTACACAGCTATTTGATAGCAGTGTTCAATCCCAAGGTATTGTTATGCGTAGCGTGGAGAATAATGTGGCTGTTGCAATTAAGCCTGGGTGTAATGGTGTAGAGGCAATGATCGTTTTAGCCGCTGCTATTATTGCTTTTCCTGCCTCATGGAAAAGTAAATTTTATGGCTTATTTTTCGGCTTTATTGCGATACAGGCAATGAATATTATTAGAATTATCAGCCTGTTTTACTTATTACAATGGGATAAACAATGGTTTGACTGGGCGCATCTCTATATTTGGCAAGGCTTAATTATTCTCGATGCCTTAGTGATTTTTATTATTTGGATTCGCACACTAGCGACAAAGGACAAGCATAAAATTGAAGCCTATATCGATTAAATATTTCCTATTTAGAATCCTTTTATGGGTTCCTATTAGTTTAGCTATTTGGTACTTTAGCTATCCTGCTTTATTATTTTTAAGTTCAATATTATCCAATATACTTCTGCCGTTTATTAGCAACCATGCTATTCATCTTACCCAGCTTAATGCTGATAATATTTCACTGGATATTATTACTAATTTTATTGATAGGATTCCCAATGAACCAGCGGATAAAAAAGGCAGAATGGCATTTACAATCAATGTAATGAAATACGCTTATGGTCTTCCCTTTTTTATTGCGTTAGCACTGGCAAGTCCTACTACTCTTAGTATTAAAATAAGAAATATTATTTTTTGTATTCTATTAGTTACTCTTGTCCAATTATGGGGAATTTCATTTGAGGTGTTTAAAATTTTGAATTATGAAATGGGGGAAAAAGTATCTGCTCATATGGCAGCCTCCTATTCATTAAAAGAATTTATTAAACTTGGCTACCATCTTGGAGCATTGATAATCCCTTCAGTAGCACCTATAACCTTATGGTTTGTCCTGTACCAAAAATACTACATCCTATCTGAAGGAAAACTTTACCTTAAGACCTAATGGCTAAATAAAGAACTAACTAAACTAACTATATGACAATCTATCCTGCAACTTATTATCCCTGAATAATTCTTTGAAGCACTACCCCAATCCTAGTCGATAGTGTAATCTCATGCGCTTTCGATAAAATATCAGAGTTCAGAAATGACAGTTAAAACACGCTTTGCTCCAAGTCCTACAGGCTATCTTCATATCGGTGGCGCACGTACTGCGCTTTATTGTTGGCTACATGCACGCAAAACGGGGGGGAGTTTTCTACTTCGCATTGAAGATACCGATCGTGAACGCTCTACCCAAGCATCAGTGGATGCTATTTTAGAAGGAATGGAGTGGTTGGGGTTGGATTATGATGAAGGGCCTATCTTCCAAACTGATCGTTTTGATCGCTATAAAGAAGTAATTCAACAATTGCTTGATCAAGGCGATGCCTATTATTGTTACTGCACTTCTGAAGAGCTGGATGAAATGCGTGATCAGCAGCGTAAAAATAAACAAAAACCACGTTATGATGCGCGCTGTCGGCAACGCACTGAACCGCGTGAGGGTGTGGAGCCAGTGATTCGTTTTCGCAATCCTACTGAGGGTGTAGTGGTGATTGATGATTTGGTTAAAGGCAAAATAACCATTGCCAATAAAGAACTGGATGATTTAATTATTGCTCGCTCCGATGGCACACCCACTTACAATTTAACTGTGGTGGTTGATGATATTGATATGGGCATGACGCATATTATTCGTGGAGATGATCATATTAATAACACCCCGCGCCAGATCAATATGTACACTGCTCTGGGAGCAGAGCTACCAAAATTTGCCCATGTACCGATGATATTAGGCGATGATGGCAAGCGTTTATCTAAACGTCATGGTGCCGTTGGTGTAATGCAATACCGTGAAGATGGCTATATACCACAGGCACTTTTAAATTACCTAATGCGCTTAGGCTGGTCGTATGGTGATCAAGAAATTTTTAGCCGTGAAGAAATGATTGATTTATTTAAAATTTCTGACGTACACAGCGCACCATCCACCTTTAATACTGAAAAGCTACAATGGCTTAATCAGCAATATATTAAAGAACTGCCTGTAGAAAATATTATTCAGCATTTGCAATGGCATATTGAGAATCAAAAACTAGATCTTTCCAAAGGGCCTGAATTAGCGGATGTGATTGATGCCTTACGTGAGCGGGCTAAAAGTCTGGCTGATTTAGTAGCAACCTGTCGTTACTATTATGAAGACTTTGCCGAATACGACATAAATGCGGCTAAGAAAAACTTTAAAACTGCTACGCCAGATATTATGCAAGCATTACATGATGAGCTAAAAACAGTAACTGATTGGCAATTGGAAACTATTGATAAGGCAATAAAATCGACCTGCAAAAAGCTGGATTTAAAATTGAATAAAGTAGGTCCACCATTACGTGTCGCAGTAACGGGTACAG
>DRMS01000365.1 GCA_011322515.1 Leucothrix mucor | reverse complement strand
TTTATTATAAAAACAAACAATTAACTTCTCGAGCAATTGCTAATGAACTTAATGTTGAAACTGTTTTAGAAGGTTCTATTTATCCTGATAAAGATAAGATTAATTTAAATTTAAGGTTAATCAACGCTGAAACAGAAGCTTTGATTTGGTCTTTAAATGAGCAAGAGTCAACTCAAGAGATTTATTCTTTATTTAGAAATACGGCGTTAAAAGTAGTCCAACGAATTGCGCCTAATCAAGCATTAAAAAAACAACAGTTGCATCTGCAAGAAAAAACAAATAATGAAGCCTTTGAACTCTATTTGCGAGCAAATTATTTGCTACAAAGTCGTGAAGCAAGATTCTTACAAGATGCCGAAACTTTTTTATTGCTCGCTATAGAAAAAGAACCTTATTTTGTAGAGGCCTACGCAAAGCTAGCGAATGTTTATATTGTTATGAGCAGTTATTCCATAGGAAATCGAATCGATTGGTTTAAATTGGCAAAAGAATATAATGATGATGCGTTAATTCTTGACGATAATTCTTCGATTGGCTGGACTAATTTGGGTTTAATCGAGTTTGGATATAATTATGATTTGCATGAAGCAAAAAATGCATTTAAAAAAGCAATCTCTATTAATCCAAATAATGTGGATGCACAGCGTTCTTTGGCGGAAATGTATGCTATGACATCTGACTACAAAAAAGCCTTAGAAATACTCGAGGAAACCTGGCAAAAAGACACCATGAATCCTCTGTTAATTTCCGTTTGGGGTTCCATCCTGATGATGGATAAACAATACCATAAAGCGTTGGAAAAATTTGAATTAGCTAAAAGCTTTGGTAGTCGATTTATATGGATTGATCGTGATATTGCCTACACTCATCAATGGCGTGGCGATGACCAATTAAGTCTCAAATTTAGATATCTTGAAATGAAGAATATCGGCTATTTTGCAAATGGCGATCAAGCGTTTATTTCAGCAACCAAAAAAGATGGTGTTTTAGGATTTTGGCAATGGCGGCTTCCCCTTTTACTCAATAAATGGCAAGCAGGAAAGGTACATGGTTGTTACATTGCAGAGGCTTATGCCGGTATTAAAGCCTACAAAAAAATGCTGCAATGGTTTAATACCGGACTGGAACAAAAAAGTGAAATTTGTTTTCAACTGGTGAAACGCTCTCCTGAATTTTATCGTTTTAAAGATAAACCGGAGTTTAAGTCTTTACTATCTAAATACGACATAGCCATTTAATTTTGAATTAATAATCTGGCTATTCTTATCTCGTTTGCAGGACCTACAGCGTTCACTGGTTTTCAAATCCCTTGCAGTTATTTAGTGCGATTGGCAATACCTGTCGGTCTAACTTTCGGGTTAGATTTGTCACCGGATGGAGTGCAAGACCACTTACCCCTATTTTTCTTACAAAGAGCAAACTTAAATCCTTTTTTTCCACATTGATCTAGAGCTCTTGATATTGAACTGTCAGAGCCGCATCTAGAACCCCCAACCGCTGCTTGAACTGCAGGAAGTAAAAGACTAGAAGGTTTTTTGTCCTTGCAAGGTCCTGTGGGTAATACTGCACTATTTTTGTCATATTTACATTTACTCTTTATTTTCTGCTTTCCTTTAGGAAGGCGAGCACTATTGGGATCCCATTTGCCATTATCTTTAGCTTTAGCTTGTTTTTGAGAACTTATCATGCCTCTTTTCATTGTAGGCCTGATTTTTTTCTTTGGTGCTGGGTGGCCAGCCCGCAAACAGGCTTTTGCTGCATTGCCTGCCTGTGAGTCAGAAACTTTAACAGTTTTTCCGTTTCCACAGGTGATTTTATGCTCGCTTCTCGCCGTAGCGTAGTTGGTTGCAAATATGCTGTACACTAGAACAAAATAGATAATATTTTTAAGTTTGTAAGTCATTTTTGAACTCCTTAGTTCGTTGGATTGTTGGTTAAAAAGAAATTAACTCTTTGGCTTATTTCTTTTTTTCTTTTTGTCGCTACGTTTTTTCTTTGAGCCAGGTTTGGATGGAATTGCTGGACTTTTAGTTTGCTGTTTACCTTGAATATCTGTCGGTGCACCACCTCCGGTATGCGACGGAAAGGTAGTTAATCCACCATTTTGAATTTGTAAACCAGGTTGTACGCTTGCTTTTGTACAAGCAACTTTAAATGGTTTCCGTGGAACAGAAATAATGACGTTTTGACTATTGTTACCAACGATATTAAGGCCTTGCATTACCTTTTGAGTCATCAGCTTAGTAGAAGCGCCACCGCCTGTTGAAAGGGTAGTTGTTGAAGGTGCTGACCATTTCAGAGTGCGTACTCTTGTTAAACGTTTGGTTTGACCTTTCTTGATGGAGAAATTCTTTACCTGAACGTCCGCTAAACTCTGTCCAACGAAAACTGCTTTTCCACTAAAATCACTGCCAGCTTTAATGGTTCCGGTAAATTTTATTTTTGTGGGGCAAATCTGATGTCCAAACGGTTTATTCGAGTTTTTGACTGGTTTAGCTTTTAGTTTGACAGTACCCTTTCCAGCTTGCTGTAAACCACCTGGTGCACCGTTATTACAATTCATTACGTAACTGTGTTGAGCACTTTGAAATTTATGGCTAACGCCTATGATGCGCATTTTTCCACGTTCTTTACCAGGCCCGTTTGCAACAGAGTACTCGTGGGAGAAATTAGTGTATCCCTGTTGATCAGTTGTGACTTGATGTATTTTAGATAGCCTTTTATTAAAGGAATGGTCGATATGTTCATAACGAAATCTAATTTGTTGATTTGGTTTGTTTGTATTAAGAGCACCTTTTAAGTTAACCTTGCATGCACCGCCCAGAGTCACTTGTTTATCAATTCTAAACTGTACTTTATTAACAACTGTTGGCACTTCTTTGGCCGGGGCTACATAGTTACTGGCCATGCACCTGACGCTGAGTTCAAGATTATCGACTACGCTAGACTTTGTAGATTCAAGTTTGCCTAATCCTACTCGTTTTCTACAGGTGTAATTAAGTCGTAACGGAATCGTTTTAACATTGATAAAGGTAGAGTCAAAGTTTAGATTCGTATTACCGTTGAGTCGAGCGTTACAAGCTTGTATTAGAGAGGCGTTGTTTGCTGGTAGCACTTGCTGACCGGTCATTGAATGAATCGCCCAGGCGACACCATTATCGCCTGAAATACTTTTTTTCCCGCCAGTAATTCCGGGAAATGAATAGTGAGCCCCGCCTAATTCTAAACCGAAGCTAGTTAACCATCCTTTGTCACAACTCCCTCTGAATTGGATATTGATAGGAGAAGAAAATGCATCACTACGGGAGTAATACACATTATTTTTTGTATTATGGACATTTACAGTCACCGAGGTTTCTGGAACAGGATGTGCTTCAAAACCTGCGTATACATTCGAAATAGTTGACATTAGCGATATTGTAATTACACTTTTTAAAAAGCTACAATATTTCTCTTTAGTAGAACGATATTTGATTTTCATATTTTATCTTTTCCTTTCGGTTTAGTTAAATTGAATGGGTGTTAATTTACTTTCTGCCAGTAACTTTCCCGCTAAATCATAAGAGGAAATTCGCCAGTAATATGTCTCATTTCTTGCTAAAGAACTGATGACATAGTTACTCAGGGCGGTTTCGTTTACCGATGAAGGCAATAGCATTCCTCTTACAAAAACGAGCTCTTCATTGGTCAGGTTTTTACTTGAAGGGTTAGAATTGATCGCTTTCTTTTTTAAAATCTGTAGTTGATAAATCTGGGTTCCTGGCACTTTAGGCCAGCTAAAAGTACTTTCCCGGTTTACAAAGGGGGTATCAGGTTTTATTCCCTGAATTAGAGGCACTTTTTGCTTCTCGGGGAATACTTGATAACCGACGACAGTACTAATAACTTCACTCGGACAAGTTTTGTTGAGGTTTTGAGGGAGTTGAATGGGGCCAACTTTAGTGACACAAAATCTCAGGTAGTAACGACCGAAAATATTGGTAGGTAATACGGGGCTAAAAATTTCAGTTTGTTGAGTTGGAGGTAATTGCTTGTTGACCAGGGTCAGGTTTCTAAATTGTGGCTCACCATTAGCTATTGCTGAATTTGCAACCTGCCAGTAACCTCTCAAAATACCAAAACCCTGGTAATTGACTTTTAGTTTTGCTTCTAAGCGACTGTTTTGTTCAACAAAGCGCACGCTGGAATTGTCTAAAAAACTGAGTTCGAGCCGATCAATTCGCAAATCATTAGAAAGAGCCCTTAAACCCCGCAATCCTTGTTGAGTCATTTGATTTGGGGGTGGGGTTCCATCGACCAGGTTGATGGTAAGCATTGCTGAAGTACTACTTTCACCACCATCTTCAAATGATCGTCGATAGTTTAATTGTCGTATATTTGAAGACCACCATGCTTGTGCCTGGCTAGCAGAAATTACCAATGATTCATTGGCTATGACAGGTTGGGGTGTAGAACTTGTTGG
>DRMS01000364.1 GCA_011322515.1 Leucothrix mucor | reverse complement strand
TGGGTTATCTGTTGCATCTGCTGTAGGTGATGTTTCGACCATATAATCAAAGGACATCGCAATACCAACAATATGTGTAGTGCGATTACTGCGGTATCTTGAGAAGGGGTCGTCGCGGTAATCATTAATCTCCAGCAGGGCATCAGCAAGGTTATTACTGGTTTGATTGGTATTCAGATTCACATAAGTATATTCATAAGAAAGTGCTGGTTGATTCCAAACTTCATAATCATAAGTAACATCAACCACTAAACTACGCTTTGAAACGCCGATCTGGTTTACAATAGTCATATGCCATGTACCAGGATTAGTATCAAAACAATCATCCGATATATTGCGCCCATTGGCAGGGTCAGTTGCAGGATTTTTATCATTACAACGCCCTCCAATAAAGCGTGAGGCTGTGTTTATATTTGCCCAAAGCAAGGTTGCTAATGATTTAATATCCGATGGATAAAATGTGATTGGTATATTATCAGGGGTTGATAAGGTAACAGAGCCTGTTGGACGTGCTAGCATATAAGCAGCAGGAGCCCAGCCATGACAGATTCCCATCCACGTCTCTACTTCACCAAAATTATCGTAGTAATATTTTCCTTCAGCCCACATTGCTTGTGTCAATGCACCAGAACTATCGCCAATAATGGCATCGTATTTTTCAGAAGGGGATAATGCATTAATACGCGCTACACTACCACTTTGCAGAATGGCAGAGGCAGGATTGTTATCAATATAATCCTTATTCTCACGCCAATTGCGCGATGATGGATTATGTGGATCACTATAGCGATTGCCCAATATGCCTTGATAAATTGCCCAGTAATCATCTGACCAAGGATTTTCAGGTATCTTTGCGGAAGTAAGGTTAGCATCCGCCATTGCTTGTAGATTATTATATTGAAAATCATCCACCAAATCTGCGGCATTATCATTTGCTTGGAATGGTGCTTTATCGCCCGTGTCAGGATCAACAACCTCCAATAAAGCTTCACGTACTTTTTCACGCGCATCTAAATAGCGTTTAGCATCAATATCATCAACTGAAAAAGCAGTACCAAAAGCACTTTCATTCTGTACTACAACCTTTGCTGGTTGGCGGTTCATTTCCTCGACTGGATTATCTTTAAAAGCCTGTAACTGTGCTTGAATTTCTTTGAGATCTAATCTGCTCATTTGCTTAATTCTCCCTATTAGCAATTTTATTTAAGAAGTTCCAAGCAATGATTTTACCTATATTGCGCTGTTTTTTTGTTCCTGATTGAAGCATCTCAAGAGGCACATAGTTGCTCTACGCAACGATTGAGATGATTTAAGCAGGAGCAAAAGGTCAAGTAAGATGGGTAAAATCATTGCTTGGAACTTCCTTATTAGATAGCTAGGAGGGCACGCTAAATCTAACATTTTGCTCATCTATTTTGCTAGATTTATTATAACCTCCTACTTAAGGAACGTGCACGAAACAACTTCCCGGTCTATAACTTGACTTTTTATCCCAGCTTGGATGATCTCATTCGTTGCGTAGAGTAACTATGCGCCTCATGAGTTCATCCAATCTGAAATAAAAATTCTGCGTTAGAACTTCGGGACGTTATTCCGTGCACGTTCCTAAGCGTTATGCTCAACGCTACCAGCATTAAGGCTAGTAGAAATTTTTAGCTTTTGTGTGAACTTCTATTAATTATTTGAATTAATAGATAACAAGGCACAAAAAGGTACAAAAAGGTACAAGGAAAAATTATTTTTTTAGGTTACATAAATCAGGCTACCTGTTTAAGGTGAGACTGTTAATGTTTCTGCTATTCACCCGCACCCTTCGACAAGCTCAGGAAGCTAGTTCCCTGAGCTTGTCGAAGGGTGCGGGTTGTTTGCTATGACTTTACTTGTCCCACCTTAAGTTGGTAGCCAAATCACAGACAAAAAAAAAGCGGATAACAAGTGTTATCCGCCTTAGTAGTGTTGGTTTGGAAATACCCCCGTAAACCCAAACCAGATGTCTTGCTCCAGCAAACCAGCTCCCCAATCATGGCCGATTTTGTGCAAAGACCTTGTCTTCAATCGTAACGAGCAAAGTATCTACCATTGAGTGTCATTAATGGTGGAAAGCTTATTTTAATTAGCATTATCTCGTTAATCAATGAAACCACTACCACAAACCCCGTCTAAGTGGTTATCACTGAAGACGCATAAATAATAACCAAGGCTTGCTGAATAAAGGCTGAATTCTATACAGCTATTGGTTAGATAATGACAAATAATTATTTTATCTATAATAAACAATCAGTTGAATAAATATTTTAAAGGTAAAATGTGACAACTTAAGGATGATGTTATTTGCCTGTGTCTTATCCCCAACGTGATATTTTCAGTTTGCCGCCACTTTTTCTTTCCATTATTGTTGTTCTAGCACTATAGCGTGTCTTTACAACATAATTAGGCTCAGATGAATAGGTCACTTCTGAGCGGATGATACGTTCATTTTCATCAAAATCAATAACGACCTCTTCACAGTATTGGTTCAAAATACTGAGACTATTCACAACAGTAGACGCAAGGCTATCACGCACATCGTCATAAGAGCCAACCGCAAGTGTTAATTGGCGTACACGGCGTTCGCTGTCCTTTTTGATTTTTACTATATTAACCGTATGGTCATAACTACCATTGCCTGTATGATCAATAAAAATCAAATAGCCTGGTTTTAATTTACTCAATGGTATTTCAGGTTTGCTTAAAT
Source organism: Leucothrix mucor (assembly GCA_011322515.1). GTDB lineage: Bacteria > Pseudomonadota > Gammaproteobacteria > Thiotrichales > Thiotrichaceae > JAGLBW01. The sequence continues at coordinate 550 of DRMS01000364.1, read as the reverse complement.
CACCATTATTGCTATAAGTACTGTTCCAAGGGCTAACAGCGGTTGCTGCGCGTGAGACCTGATGTGCCGATGTACGTGGATAGCGTAGGTTAACGCCATAGAGCATCACATGGTTAGGATCTAGTTTCTGGATATTCTTTAGTGCAGCGTAACCTGGGCGGTTAACGCGTACCCGTCGCCTAAAAAACAACTCTGCAACACGTCTAAATAACCCTTTTGGATCAGTGCGAGTAGCGACCGTCCATTTGCGTGCGCCGATTGAGCCATTTGATGATCGTGGTAAGGGTAGCCGAATAAAGGTATCTTCTTCCATCTGCTTTCTAAACTGGTCCATAAACACTATTGCCAGCGTCTTACAGTCCGCTTCAATGCGATTTTCTTTTAACACTTCCCAATAATGTTGTACAAAAACACCATATGCTTTCTGTACATCAGGACTATCCCATGAAACATCTTCGCCACGAATATCAACCTTTATTCTGGGCAGATTAAAGCGCCTGAAATCCGATAAAAAGGTCATGGGATTTTGACCCGACTTCATCACAGGGAC
>DRMS01000363.1 GCA_011322515.1 Leucothrix mucor | reverse complement strand
TTGTATTCACATGCATCACCCACAATAAAAAATTATCTTGAGGATATTCTAGGGCAGCTACAAAGTCGTGGCGATATTTTATCAACCCGCATCGCCAATCCGAATACAGGTGAGATCAATGATATTATTGATTTGCAAATGCTACAAATAATGAATCGTCACTTGCCTTTATTTGAATTTTTAACCACAGAGAAGCGTGTTCATCCCAAGCAAATTTATACGTTTGCGCTACAATTAGTAGGAGAGCTTGCAACCTTTGCGACTAAGAAACGCAGACCACTTTCATACGCTGAATATATTCATGATGATCTGCAACTATCCTTTAGAAAATTATTTGATGATATTCATGAATATTTACAATATAGCACGATACCAAAAGCGCTTGCGATTCCTTTAAAGCAAACTAAACATGAAACTGTTTTTGCTAGTTCTCATTTATTACAAACCGTCTTTACGGATCATATTCGCTTTGTACTAGCGGTAAGAGGGGATTTGCCCTTAGGTGAATTACAACATCGGATTCCTAAGGTTGTCACGATGGCATCCAATATGGATCATTTAGGTGAGCAAGTAAGAACGCATACGCCAGGAGTACCTTTTAGAGCACAGCCTAGTGTACCAAGAGAAATTCCTTACCATGAAAACAGTGTTTATTTTGATCTTGATATTAATAACGCTCACTGGAAAAAAGTGGTATCGAATAGAGTAATCCATGTCCATGTTGATAGTACAATACCAAATTTAAAGCTGGAAGTATGGGCTATTAGAGGAAAGAGAAACGCATGAGTAATAATAAGAATAATGATGATATTTTTGGCAATGTCAGCTCAGATAAAACACAAATATTTCCAATGCCTGGTGGAAACAGAGAAGATGCTCAGCGGCAAATTAGTGAGGAGCACTTACAGCCTCCACAACAGCCATTCTCTTCTCCTTTTGATGCGCCACAGCCTCAAGAAGTACCTGCTTCTGCGACACAGCAAGGTTCACACACGTCATTTCAAAACCGCAGCAATAGTCGCAACCTTGTTGGAGCCGCCACCAATTTATTACTTCTTATAGCACATGTTTCAAATACATTAGATGCACGTGATACGACAGTTTTAAAACATCAGGTCAGCGAAGAAATTAATCATTTTGAAGTGCAATGCAAACGCTTAGGGATTGACAAACAATCACGCCAAGATGCTAAATATATTCTTTGCACTGCGGTTGATGAGGCGGTATTAAACACACCTTGGGGAGCACGCAGTAACTGGAGTTTAAACACACTTTTATCCAGTTATTTTCAGGATGTTCAGGGTGGACAAGTATTTTTTGAAAAAATGCGTTCTCTTGCAGATGATCCCGCACGCCATCATCAAGTATTATTGCTGATGTACTACTGCCTTGCTTTAGGGTATCAAGGTCGTTATCGGCATGAAAATGACTCCGCGAATAAATTACTAAAAATTCGTCAATGGTTAGCAGAAAAAATTCGCCAATATAGCAACGCGAATGCACATACTGATCTATCACCGCATTGGATTGGCATTCATGGCTTGGGATTCTCCTTAAAAGATTTTTTTCCCGCTTGGCTTATTGGCACTATTGCGGTTAGTTTATTAGCCCTGATTTTTGCAGGATTATTGTATTTGCTCAATGATGGTAGCTCCGCTTCGGTGGATTCATTACAACGAATTCAATTAACAGCTAAGTCTTTGAAGCTTGAAAAATTAGAGCCACCAATCGTCTTAGAGCCTGTAGTAGTAAAAAAAGATCCACTACCTAGTGGGAAAGGTAAAGTCGTTAAGGACGATTCAGATCTCACCCTTATAAGATTTGATGGGAAATATTTATTTGCCTCAGGGAAGAGTGCTGTTAAAGACAGTATTAAACCTGATCTTATTGAATTAGCACAAGCATTAAATAAGCGCTCAGGAGCAATTAAAGTGATTGGACACACAGACAATGTCCCATTAAAAAGCATACGTTTAAAAACGCGCTATGGCTCTAATCAGGGCTTATCAGAGGCTCGTGCAAAAAGTGTTAGCAAGATAATGGCTAAATATATAAAAGATAAAACTCGATTATCAATCGAAGGAAAAGGGGCTAGCGTTCCTATTGCTGATAATAAAATACGTGATGGGCGAGCGTTAAATCGTCGTGTTGAAATTGAGATTACTTACTAAGGAAAACTAGAGAATAATAATGATGAAAAAAATCCTTAATCTATTTAAACAGGCATGGTTTCTATCTTTGCTTGGAATTCTTTTACTATCGGTTGTTATTTATTACGTTGTCCCATTCATTTTTGAGGAGGAAAATACAACACTTGCAACCTTGTCTGCCATTGCGGTTTTGTTTATTGCATGGCTAATCTATTTAGTAATTTCATTGCTAGGAGTACGCAAAAAAAATGAAGCCATTCTTGATAATTTAAAAGATGATGTTGTTGAGAGGGATGTTCAACAAGAAGCGGTTGATGATGAGCTGGATATCCTTCGTGACCGCCTGTCTACTGCTGTTAATGAACTAAAATCTCGTCGCATGAAACATGGTAGCGGGGAGTCACGTTATTTATACCAATTACCCTGGTATATTATTATTGGTCCACCTGCATCAGGTAAAACGACCCTGCTTAAAAATTCTAATTTAAAAACAGCTCTAAGCGAAGAGTATGGACGTGATTCTGTTAAAGGTGTGGGTGGAACACGGCATTGTGACTGGTGGTTTACCGAAGATGCAGTGCTATTAGATACTGCAGGGCGCTATACCACGCAGGATAGTAATGATACTGATAATAAAGCATGGTTAGGATTTCTGAAAATGCTACAGGGAAGCCGTGAGCGTCGTCCTTTAAATGGCATTATTATTGCGATTAGTATGGAGGATCTGCTAACTTCAAAAAGCATACATGAACATGCAGCAGAAATTAGAAAGCGTCTGCAAGAAATCTATGAGCAGTTTAATTTAAAACTTCCTGTTTATTTAACCTTTACTAAAATGGATTTACTATCTGGTTTTGCTGAATATTTTGATGGCATGGAAAAGCAGTCCCGCGATCAAGTCTGGGGAACAACCTTTACTGACAACAATAAAGCAATTAAAAACCCACTAAAAATTCTGCAAGATGAGTTAAATCTGCTTGAGGAAATGCTAAAAGATAAAACACTCATAAAGTTAGAAAAAGAGGTTGATCTTGAGCGTAGGAAAAAGCTCTATGCCTTTCCTGAACAGTTTGCAACCGTCAAAAATTCTGTTAATCAATTTGTCAATGAAGTTTTTTCACCTTCTCGTTATCAACATAATATATTTTTCCGTGGTGTTTACTTTACGAGTGCAGAACAGACAGGTAATCCAATTGATAAGTTATTAGCAAACTTAGCCCATACCTTTGGTTTTCAACAAGCCAATCAAATACCTAACCATCGCCGTGGTAAAAGCTATTTTATTAATAATCTATTACATAACGTTGTTTTTGAAGAAGCAGAACTGGCTGGTTTAAATCCTGCCTATGAGAGAAAACAGAAACTAATTCAGTGGGGTGTTTTAGGGGGAGCCGTTCTTGCCGTTCTGACAGGTTCAGGACTTTGGTTTACAAGTTATGCCAAAAATGACAGTACCATTGAGCAACTTAATCAAAATACAATGACCTTCAAAGATTCTACCCTCAAGCATACTGATGGCAGTGATATTGTCGGTGTGCTTAATATCCTTAATAGTGCGGCGGCTCTTTTTAACCCTGATGAAAGCTTTATGGCGACATTAGGCTTAAGCCAGCAAGAAAAACTCAAGCAGCAAGCTAAAATAAGCTATCGAAATGCACTAGAAGCCAAACTGCTTCCACAGGTAATCTATGCATTAGAAACCAAACTACAAAGGCTAAATGCAAAACTAAAGTCTCAAAATAGTCAAAAAGTGACTCTAAGCCATGAAAATTTAACGTTATTTCAGGCATTAAAGTCTTATTTGATTTTACGTCCTCATCAGGACAAACGTTATAAAGATAATCATGCATTATTAAATACACTGGTACAGAGCCACTGGAAGGAAGAATATAACGCACTTCTTTCACCAAAAGCGCTAAAACAGCTATCAGGTCATTTAACAGTACTTTTAGCGCAAAAACCATCATTAGCAAAAAATAAACTCTCCTTAAAAGGCAGCTTAGTTAAAAATGCTAGGAGTATTCTCGCTAGAATGAATATGAGCGAAATTATTTATGCACAGTTAAAAGCAGATATTAAACTATCAAAAAATCTACCCGATTTTGTTCTTGATGGTGTAAGAGGTAGGGTCAATAATGCTGACCGCTATTTTATACGTGCCTCAGGAAAACCATTAGATGAAGGGGTTCTTGGTTTATATACCTATAAAGGTTCTGTGCAAGTTCGTACCAAAAGCTTGAAAAAAGTGAAAATATTCTTGAAAGATGCTTGGGTGCTAGATGCTGATATTGATAGTAAGCCAGCGACAGAAAGTAATAGTACTATTGATGATACGTTACGCTATAAAAGGGTTAGTGCGGATGTACTACGACTCTATATGCGTGAATATATTCAGGTTTGGGATGAGTTTCTGCTTGATATAAAATTAATAATGCCAACGGATCTTGAGGATACCACGGCTAAATTAGCAGATTTTTTACAAGGCAACTCACCATTAAAACAATTTGTTGTTGCAGTAGCTGATGAAACTTGGTTATCAAAACCCACCAAAGGCGCTGAAGCAGTTGCCGAAGAAGCACAAAAAGAACTGGTCAAAAAAGCAGGAAAATTAGGGCAACTTGCAAATAAGGCTATTGGTGATAAAGCCCTGTCTGAATTAACTAAATTACAAAATGACGAAGTCTCACCACACTTTAAAAATATACGTCGTCTAGGCAAAGAAAATAGTTCTGACTATAAACGCATTGTTATTAAAAGATTTACCATGTTAAATCGTAAATTACAGGATCTTGAATATGCAGAAGGTGCGGATCGACAGAAAAAAATTCTTAGGGTGGAAAAATCGCTGGATAAGTTTAAAAAAGCGGTCAACGCACGTCCTGCTAAACCTATTACGGCGTGGATGCTGGAACTTAGAAAGACCATTATCGAAATTCTGGATGGCAAGGTAAGCAATAGTACGAATAAGTCATGGAAAAGTGGTGTCTATGCTAACTATAAAGCCAAGATTAAAGGAAAGTATCCCGCAGGAGGTAGTAGCCGTAATGCTATTCCCATGGGGGATTTTGCTGAGTTTTTTGGTCCAGATGGGCTGCTTGAAACCTACTTTAAAGAAAATCTGAAAGATTCAATCAATCAAGAAGGAGCAGTCTGGGCGGCTAAGGAGGGGAGTATTTCTCAGGTTTCTGCTAACGCCTTAAGCCAGTTACAACGTGCTGACAAGATTAAAAAGGCTTTTTTTCCCGCAGGAAGTGCAACCCCTAAAATAAAGTTGTTTGTTAAACCTTTTATTACAGATATTAATATTACCCGCATGACCTTTACGATGGGGGGAAAAGAAATAAAATATGAAGAGGGCGGACTATTAGAACCTACACAGATGGAATGGCCAGGTAGCAATCCTTATATTGGCTTAAATGTCACTTATGTTGATGGTACAACAGCAACACTCGCTAAGGCTGAAAGTGAATGGTCACTAGTTGAATTTGTTCGCAAAGGCGGGATGAGAAAATCAGGAGGAAGCTCCTATAAACTAGGCTTTGCAGGTGTCTCTTTTAAACTTAGAGCCGCGAGTAGTGATAATATAATTAGTGGTATTAAGGAATTAAAGCGCTTTAAATGCCCTGAAAATTTGGTTGAATAAAAATGAATAAAAAAACAATTAGCTATTATGGAAAGTTACCCTCACATGGTGATTTTATTTCACAACAGGCTCCTAGAGCATTTACTAGCGTATGGGATAATTGGCTCCAAGATAGCATGTTGACATGGCGTAATCAGCTATCTGATGACTGGGTAGCTGACTATATGACAATGAAATCATATCGTTTTATCCTTTCATCAGGGATTGCAGGAGAGGTAATCTGGTGCGGTGTATTACTTCCTAGTCGTGATAAATCAGGGCGTTTATTTCCCTTTACAGCGTGCATTCCATTATCTCCAGAGCATAGTACACCAATAGAAATATTTTCCACACATCATGAATGGTTGGAAAAATTGGATGACCTTACTATTAGTTGCTTAATGCGTGATTTTAATGCCGATAAATTTCGTCAATATCAAAAAAATTTGCAAGACTTAGCGGCACAATGCCCTGTGGTTGTACCACAATCAAATAGCTATAGTTGTAAAAATACAGCCTCAACAGCGCAAAACACTTCTTTTGCTTGGCATAGTTCATCACTTAATAATGCTTCTGAAAACTCAGCAATTAATAATTCATTACTAAATACTCTGTTAAATGAATACTGTCATGCGCATAGCATTTGGTGGACAAGAAATAATGCCGATTTTATGCTTTGCCAAGGTCTGCCATCGGTTAATTTAACCCCCGCTCTTATTGATGAACAATGGAGCAAATGGGGCTGGCTATGTGACACCCCCCCCATAGAGGCAGATAAAAAACTCGCCAATCAAAATAAAGATGAGGATGATACGCAGACCTTTAAGGTGTGGAAATGAAAAAACTGAGCTGGGAATCCTATGGTTTAACCGATACAGGTATTGTCAGGGAGCGCAATGAAGATAATCTTCTTATA
>DRMS01000362.1 GCA_011322515.1 Leucothrix mucor | reverse complement strand
TCCATCGAGATATTAAACCTGGCAATATTCTTTTTCGTGATAATGGTGTTGCTGTTCTATCAGATTTTGGGATTGCTAAGTTAAAAGGTAGCTCAGGCGATATGACCCGCATGGGGTTTACTCAAGGGACGTTGCAATATATGAGTCCTGAACAGGTAACGACTTCAAGCCTTGATCATCGTTCTGATATCTATAGCCTAGGGCTTGTTTTTTATGAAATGTTAACGGGTGATAGATCCTTTTTTACGAATACAAGCTTACAGAATATTTTACAACGTCCTATTCCTCAATTACCTGATGAGTATGCTTTTTTACAGACTGTACTAGACAAAGTGCTATCGACAAAGCCTGAGGAGCGCTATCAAGATGCAGATGAATTTGTTAGAGCGATAAAAACAGCGGATCATCTTGCTAATACAGCATCTTTTTTAGCAAAAGAAAAACAAGAATCTAACGATGACACTACTCAATTTTATCCTGCTGATCGAATATACCCTCAGCCTAAGCAGAAAAAAACAGGGCTACTACTGGCTAGTGTTTTTATTTTATTCGGAGTAAGTGCCTTTGGAGCATATCAATATTTTCTTTCTACAGATATTTCAAGTACATCACCAACACCGAAACACATTATTGATCATGACAAGCAACAAACGTTAGCGGAACAAAAAGCAATAAATGAAAAAGTAGCAAAACAGGCTAGATTAAAACAAATGACTATACAAAAGGTCGAAGCTGGAAAAAAAGTTGAGGAACAGGTTAAAAAGGAAAAATTAGCCAAGCAAAAGCTAATAGAAGAGCAACGGGCAGAACAGGCAAAGTTAGAACAATACGACAGACAAAGATTTGAAGCTGAAGAACAAGCTCAAAAAGAGATGCTTGCCATAGAGAAGCAACAGCAACGGAAAGAACAGGCTAAAAAAGAGAAACAATTAGCAGAACAGACTAGATTAAAACAAATCACAATAAAAAAACAAGTCAAAGCTGCGAAGAAAACTAAAGAGCAAGCACGACAAAAGCTAGCTGAGAAAAAACAAAAAGCAAAAAAGAAAGAACAGGAAAGAGAAAAACGTTTGGCAAAGAAAAAAGCCAGTGAAAAAGCTAAAAAAGAGCGTGCAGCAAAACAAAACCTTCCTGCAAAAGGGCAGGCGCAAATTAGAGTGTCTGTCACACTTAATGGGCGACCGTTAAATACTTATATAGTAGTCAGTAAAAATGGAAAACGCGTAAGGATTGCAAAAGGTAAATCATCTGCAATTTTTAATCTTCCTATTGGGCGATATACCATTTCGGCAAATTATAATGGTACAAGATCAACTGCCATCGCTATTTTGGAGAAAGGAGATATTGTGATACAACGGCTTGTCTTTAGGAAGTAGCCCCCAAGCCATCCAGTATTTTTTTCCAGTGTTTAACCCAGCAACAATGGTGGTCTGCCTGTTTTAATTCTAAAAACTTGGCATTATATTGTTGTTTTACAACAGGTCTAATCATGCTAGCAAGTATATTTTTATCATTCTTACCCAATAGATGAAGTTGCTGGATATGTACAGACAGGGGAGGGAGAGTTGCAGGATTCAGTGAACCTATCAGTGGACTATAACCATGATGCAATATCCAAGCTTTGGTATCCAGATTGCCTGCTAGTGTTACAATGGTTCTAACTTCTGCGATATGTGGAGCAATCAACATGGCAAGCGTCCCACCGCCACTAAAACCAAATAGACGGATACTGGTAATACGATGTTGCTGAATATATCGATTGAGCGCAGCAACCATACTGTTTACAACTAGTAATGAATAACGTTTATTTGTCCATAGAGAATTATCACAGTTAGCAGGCATTTTAATCTGGTGATAACAAGGTCTTCCCAGATATATTGATGGCATTTTATCCATTTTCATCAGGTCTAGCATCACAGGTTTGAGTGGTGTTGGGTCTTGAGTTATATAACGACCTTTGAACCACGGGGTTCCATCGCCTCCTAAATAGACGTGTAGTATCCCTTTATTATTGTTATGGTTGTTTTTATAGACTGTATGACGATAATTTAAACCTTGAAGATAAATCGTTTTAAAACCAGATTGTGATGCCTTATTACTAAATGAAGAGCTTGCGGTTGAGCATCCTGCCATTAACACTAAAATTAATATAAATAGGAGTAAATTTTTAATCATTATTGGAAAGTCAAAGCTCTGCTTTTATTGTGTAAAATGAATGACCACCACGGTCACATTATCTCTAGCACCTCTATTGACGGTTTCTGAAATAAGCTTTTGGGTTATCAATTTTTCTGCTTCTTGATTTTCTCTGATGATATTTTCAATATCTGAAAATAAAAGTTCTTTGGTAAGACCATCGCTCGCTATTATAAAAAAATCATTTTCCTGAATATCAATCCAACGGGTTTGTAAACAGAGCTTTTCTGCCGCTCCCAATGCTTGAGTTAAATATTGTGCTGCTGGTATCCTTTCACTTTCTTCGGGGCTAAACCCTTGCCGCATAAACTCTTCAACGCGATTATGATCCTGAGAAAGCTGGAGTAGTTTATTATTTCTAAAACGATAAAGGGGACTATCACCAGCCCAGATACAAACGGCACTTTTTCCTTCTGTAAGAAAGATACTAGCGGTACTCCCTGATGTTTGCTTATTTTTTCTGGAATTTTCCATGATATTGCTGTTTGCCTTATGCAATAAAGAGCAGGCTTGTTTGCTATCATTACCTAACCGTTTGGTTGCTTTATAGTTTGAGAGGCTATCAACAGCCATTTGACTGGCAATATGCCCATTAGCATGTCCTCCCGCACCATCCGCTACTAGCCACATCCCTTCTTGGTCTAATATAAGAAGATTATCTTCATTGCGCTCCCTGACAATACCTGTATCGGTTAAACCATAGGATTCCCAGCTCAGTTTTTTCATTTCCACACCTTAAAGGTCTGCGTATCATCCTCATCTTTATTTTGATTGGCGAGTTTTTTATCTG
>DRMS01000361.1 GCA_011322515.1 Leucothrix mucor | reverse complement strand
TAATTGGCTCAATGAATCCTGAGGAGGGCGCATTGCGCCCACAGTTATTGGATCGTTTTGGTTTATCAATTGAACTCCATGAAAATCCTGATTTACAGCAGCGGATGGCAATTGTCGAGTCGCGGTTGGCATTTGATAATGATCCGCTTGATTTTTGTGAACACTATGAAGAACATCAACGTGCTACCCGACAGTTGGTACGCCATGCGAATCAAACCTTAAAGCAGATAAAAGCATCATCTGCAAGCAAGTTGGAAATAGCGCAACGCTGTATACAGGCAGGGGTTGAGGGAGTACGGGCTGATTTGGCATTATTCCGTGCAGCTAGAGCGCATGCCGCTCTTCGCGGTGGTCAGCATATTCTGGATGAAGATATTAATGCAGTCGCTGATCTGGTTTTAGCGCATCGTCAACAGGATCCACCCGCACATAACCCTGCAAAAAAACCATCTACAAATAAGCCGCAAGAAAGCAATCATTCAATACCACAACAACACGACTCGCAAAATGGCGCTTCAGATTCCGAAGCGCAAGCACCACAGGGTGATTGGGGGGAAATGCCTGTTGAGGAGGTAGCAATTGGGTTAAGTCGCCACTTAGATCCTAATAAATTTAGCCATAATGTTGCTTTAGCACAGAAAAAAAAACACTAAAAAAAGCGCCCTATCTGCTCTTAGGCAATAAGCAACAACAGCGACAAGGCAGGTTTTGTAAGCAATCTGGCAATCATAAAACAGCGCAGCGCATTAACTGGCAAGCGACGCTAGTGCATCCTGATAATCGCAAGCAATTATCTACTGCTATTTATCATCAGCAAAGTAAAGCAGAAACTATCTTAAATATTATTGCCTTGGATACCTCTGGCTCAACACTCGCTAGTGAGCAGTTAAGCGATGCCAAGGCTGTAGTGCAATCATTATGCAAGTTTTTTTATCAACAACGGCAGCGCATTGCCTTACTGTGTTTTGGTAATCAGCGCACTGACTGGGTGATCAGCGACAGCAAAGCGCCGTTTAATATTGATAAAATATTGAGTGCGATTCAGGCGGGTGGAGGTACACCACTGCGGCAAGCATTATTGGAAATTCGCCACTATATTGGCAAAAGGAGGCAGGCACAGCCTGCTGAAAAACAAACGTTATTTATTATTAGTGATGGGCGTAGTCGAGATAAACTGGATGATATTCGGCTAGATAGCACGGTTGAAATCATTGTGTTAGATAGTGAAAAAGTAGCGGTAAAATTAAATAAAGCACGTGATCTGGCAATGCGCTTAGAGGCTGATTATATTCAACTATTTAGGCTACCAACTTAAGCCATGACGTTACTTGTCCCGCCTTAAGTTGGTAGCCGTGACATTGGGTTATTTTTACACAGTGAAAAAAGTCGAATACTTCACGAAATAAAAAACAGGTTCACCCTGAGAGAACAGAAAGGGCATTACACTTCCCGTGTAATTTAGGAAAATGGAAGCGATGCTTTAGCTTTGCCCTTCCTCGATGCGGTTAGCCGAGGCGGCTTTATTTCCCCACATAAGCCATCCCCCTCAACTAACGATATCGGGAGGGGGAGTGGCGAATCTGAAGAGACTGTGCCAGTATTCGTGGAACAAATAAAAATGCCTTAAATTCCCCAGATTTTGCCTCATTTTTCTTTTGTCCCAGAATACTTGCAGAGTCTCTAAAGCTTGGACTCCTGTCAAATTTAATACCTGAATATCTATAGACATTCATTTATTAAATTTCCGCACCCTTCGACTCCGCTCAGGGAGCTGTACCCTGAGCGGAGTCGAAGGGTGCAATTATTTATGTGAAAAACTATATAGCCACTAAAATTACCCAAGAAATATATTTTTTACCACTCAGGATTTCCTTTTATGCACCTACTCGCCGCAAAACCAGGTGGATTCACCGATGAAGAAGGTATTATTGATCTGCAACAAAGCCCTGCGGATATTATTATCTTATCGGCTCAAGATAGTTCATTAGCGCTCTTATCACAGGTCATTAATAAGCTACCCAAAAACTACCCTTCTATTCGCCTTGCCAATTTAATCCACTTAAATAAACCTGCTGCTTTTGATCTTTATGCCGATAGTGTCTTAGAGTCTGCCAAGCTCATTATTGTGTCCTTATTAGGAGGGAAGTCCTATTGGCGCTATGGTGTGGAGCAGTTACAGCAATTAAGCCAACAGCGCAATATTCCCCTGATTATTATTCCTGGTGATGATCAAATGGATGCCTCCTTAGTAGAAAGTAGCACGGTAAATAAGGCGGATTGTTTGCAATGCTGGCATTATTTACGTCAAGCAGGTCGGCGCAATACGGAAAATTTATTGGCATGGCTAGCTAATCATTTTTTTGATCTAGCTGTGCGCTGGGAGCAACCGCGTCCTCTGCCTAAAGAATGGATTTATCATCCACAGATTGAACCCGCAAGTCTGCGAGATTGGCAAGCACAGTGGCAATCTGATCAGGCGGTTGCGGTGTTATTAATGTATCGCTCACATATTCAATCAGGCAATACACAAGCATTTGATGCGTTAATCAAAATTTTACAACAACAGCATTTAAACCCCTTACCCATTGTGATTAGCTCGTTAAAACAAGCCAGTAGCATGGCATTGGTTGATTTGCTTTGTAAGCAATCACACGCCAATATTATTCTCAATACCACCAGTTTTGCGGTGAATAATTCAAACGATAATCAGGATGAAAATAGCGCCTTATTTGCTGCTGATATTCCTGTTATCCAATTAATTTTTGCCGCGAATAGCCAGCAAGATTGGCAAGATCATCCACTCGGTCTGCGTGCGCGTGATTTGGCGATGAATATTGCCTTACCTGAGATGGATGGGCGAATTATTAGTCGTGCGGTGAGTTTTAAGACTTTATTGCAACGTGATGAGCGCAGTCAAATAGATGTAATAACGCATCAATTAGCGCCAGAGCGTGCTCAATTTTGTGCAGAATTGGCTTATCGCTGGGCTAACCTTGGACGTAAAAAAAATCAACATAAACGCATTGCGCTCATTCTGGCAAACTACCCCACCCATGATGGACGTATTGGTAATGGTGTAGGGCTAGATACGCCTGCATCGACAATGAATATTTTATATGCGATGCAACAGGCGGGTTATCCCATTGATCATCTGCCTGAAAATGGCAATGCCTTGATTCAGGCATTGCAGGGCAATATCACTAATGACCCTCATTATTTTACACAGCGCGCTTGTCAGCAAAGTATTTCTCTAGCCACTTATGAGCGCTATTTCAGCATGCTACCCAATAAAAACCAACAAGCCGTTTTACAACGCTGGGGAACAGCAGATCAGGATATTAAAGTACGTAATGGACGTATTATGCTGGCAGGAATTCGTTTGGGGGAAACCTTTGTTGGCGTACAGCCCGCGCGAGGTTATAACCTTGATGTAAATGCAACTTATCATGATCCTGATCTTGTGCCACCGCATAATTATTTAGCCTTTTATTTTTGGCTACGGCATGACTATCAAGTGGATGCGATTGCCCATATTGGCAAACATGGCAATTTAGAATGGCTACCTGGTAAGAGTGTGGCACTGTCTAAACAGTGCTGGTCTGAGATTGCTTTAGGCGCAATGCCACATTTATATCCTTTTATTGTCAATGATCCAGGTGAAGGCTCGCAAGCAAAACGGCGTGCTCAAGCGGTGATTATTGATCATTTAATGCCAGCAATGACGCGAGCTGAAACCTATGGTGAATTAGCCGAATTAGAGCAGTTAGTGGATGAATATTATCAAGCAATGGGAATGGATAATCAGCGGGAAAATCATCTGCGTAAAAAGGTGTTATCTGCTTTGGAGAAGTCCAATTTAGATCAGGAGCTGTCAGCGGATGCGGATGATGAACGCTTAAATGAGCTGGATACGTATCTTTGCGAATTAAAAGAAAGCCAGATTCGTGATGGCTTGCATATTTTGGGTGAATCGCCACAGGGCGAACAACGCACGGATACTTTGATTGCCTTATTGCGCTTAGCGCGTGGTCATCATGCACAGGATAAAGGTATTTTGCATGCCTTAGCAGAAGACTTGCAGCTTGATTTTGATCCTTTGCAAATAAGTACTGAAATATGGACAGACGCTAAACCTGCAATATTACAATCCATTAGCGATAGCCCTTGGCGCACCCATGCTGATACCCGTGAACGCTTGGAGCTATTAGCAAAAAAATTACTAACGCTCGTTCCCACGCTCCAGCATGGGAATGCATCCTCAGACACTCCAGCGTCGAGTCTGCTCAGTAAAAAATTTTTAGATTCAGCGCCAACAACAAACGCTGTATTAAATCACCTGCAACAACAAATCGCCCCAAGGCTAGATAATTGCGGCAATAATGAAATCAAG
>DRMS01000360.1 GCA_011322515.1 Leucothrix mucor | reverse complement strand
TGCCAACGCATTACTTATATTATGCTTGCCTAGCAAACCCCATTTAACAATGCCTTGCTTCTCACCTTCAAACAAAACATGAAATTCACTGCCATCAGCCTTAACAACCTCAACACCCCATGTGGAATGGCTCTTGTCTTCTGAAGAAAACTTTTCTACCGCTGTCCAGCACCCTTTTTCTAATACATCATCAAGATTTTGCTCTTCTTGATTCGACACAACCAGCCCCTTGCTTGGCACAATACGCATTAGATGGTGAAACTGCGTTTTAATCGCCTCAAGATCAGGAAAAATATCCGCATGATCATATTCAAGATTATTTAAAACTAATGTTTTGGGATGATAATGTACGAATTTGGAGCGCTTATCAAAAAAAGCTGTATCGTATTCATCGGCTTCTACCACGAAAAAAGGGGTATCCCCCAAGCGCGCGGAAACGCCAAAATTCTCTGGCACACCACCAATTAAAAATCCTGGACTCATCCCTGCATAATCAAGAATCCATGCCAACATACTAGCGGTGGTTGTTTTACCATGTGTTCCCGCCACCGCTAAAACCCAACGGTCTTTTAGGATGTGTTCATATAGCCATTGAGGACCTGAGGTATAGGATTGATTGTCATTAAGCAGATCCTCAATCACCCCCATGCCACGCCGCATGAAATTGCCAACCACTATCTCGTCGGTATCATTATCTATATTTGCAGAAAGAAAATCTTGCCGCACCTCAATACCTTGTGATGCAAGTAAGGTACTCATGGGCGGATAGACATTTTTATCAGAGCCTGTTACTTCGATACCAGAATCTTTTGCCAACAAGGCAATGCCGCCCATAAAGGTTCCACAGATCCCTAGGATATGTATTTTCATATTTTATTAATTGCCTTAGTCTAAATCTTCTAGCTCATCAATCAGGCTCTTTTTCTTTTTAACTGCCTGTGTATCCAACTTACCATCGTTAATTAAATACTTGCGCTTTTGTAGCCAAACATCGCGCATACTGTTGTACTCATTGTCTGACAGTTCACTCAGCAAACCTTCTGATGACAATAAAGCAGCACGCTGATCAATTTTATCAAGCGCATAATATGCCAGAGAATTTTCAAAGAAGAAATAGGGATTAGTGATACTATCAACAACAATACCCACACTATCTCTAGCGGTAGAAGGTCCTAACACAGGTAGCATAATATACTCCCCTGATGGCATACCCCATTTTGCTAGCGTCTGCCCAAAGTCTTCATGGTGTTTTTCCAGTTTCATTTTTGTTGCCACATCAAAAAAACCAGCTAGACCAATACTACTATTAATTAGAAAGCGCCCTGCATCAGAAGCCGCATTTTTAGGTTTAAATTGCAGTAATGCATTAACAGCATTGGGGACATCCGCCAGATTTGAGAAGGCATTGCTAATCCCCGTATCGACAAATTCGGGGGTCACTTGCTTATAACCTTTTGCTAGTGGCTTGACAACACCATTATCTATAGACTTATTAAAAGCATAGGCATCACGATTAAATGCCAGCAGTGCTGAGGACTTTGTTGTGCGTTGTATCGGTACAGAATCTCCTGTTAGATCCACCCCCTGTGTAGTGCAGGCTTGCAGTAAAATAAAGACTACCGCAAGCACTATCAATAATTTTTTACTCATGTAACTCACCCTCTATAAGTTAAAGCTATTTATGTATGCGATTGAATCAGGTCACTTAATGGCTCTGGTCGGTTAATACCATACCCCTGCCCGTAATCAACGGACATTATTCTTAACAAAGTAATGATCTGATCATTTTCTACATATTCAGCAATAACTTTTAACCCCATCGTATGACCAACCTGCACAATAGATTGCACCATGGCTCTTGAAACATCATCCGACAAAATATCCTTAATAAAGATGCCGTCAATTTTTAAATAATCAACATTCAATGAACGAAGATAACCGTAAGAACTAACCCCAGTACCAAAATCATCCAATGAAAAAGCACTTCCCCTTGCTCGCAATGTTTCAATAAATTTTTCTGCCAACTGTATATTACTAACCGCAACTTGCTCCGTGATTTCAAAACAAAGCATACGCGGATCTATTTTGGCGGCATCTATTTCCTTTAACACAAAATCCAGAAAACTCTCATCATCCAGACTAATGCCTGAAAGATTGATAGCAAACATGGGGAGTGGCGATTTCGGCTTAACAGACTTTAACTGCCGCATCACATCTTTTACTACCCAACGATCCAGCTCAGGCATCATGCCATTATTTTCTGCGACGGGAATAAATTCATCAGGCGGGATTATATTGCCATCTTCATCATACATGCGAATAAGAATTTCATAATGGCTATAAGGTAATTTATATTTTGAGGGCTCTAAGGCGTGTATTGGTTGCGCAAATAGACGAAAACGATTATCTCTAAAGGCTTCTCTTAAGTTCCACATACCTTTCGTGTCATTTTCTGCACGCCTAACATCTTTATCCTTTTTATTATACGCCAGTATGCGGTTACCGCCTTTATCGCGCGCTATACGACAGGTTAAATCACCATAAGAAAGCACTTGTGCGGGAGTTTTACTGGCTCTATTAACCAAAACAAAACCACCACTAATGGTGACAGGGTAAGTCGTACCATTCCATGTAAATTGAAAATCATTCACCGCTTTGCGAATATGCTTCATGGTATTCACTGCGGAGGAAATACTACGCTCACGAAAGAGAAGCCCAAACTCATCTGTATTAAGACGTGATAAAAGATCAATGGACTTATCCACATTCTGTTGGAGCAATTCTGCAACACGACGAATCAGCGCATCCCCAGCGGTATAACCAACGGTTTGATTGATCTTATTAAATTGATCGATAGACAAATGGAAAAATATATGACTAGAACCATGCTTGCGAGAATCATGAATCACTGTTTTCAATAAGGATTCAAATGCTTTACGGTTATATAAATACGTTAGTGTGTCACGTTTTTCTAGAATTTCTACCTGAGATTCCAACGCCTTACGTTGTGTAATATCTTTAAAACTCAACACATAAGAGTCATTATGCTCGCTCTGATAGCAACTATCCAAGAGAATCACATTTAATTCAACAGTCAGTATTTTTTTGTCGCCAACTTTTAACTCACACTCTTTCCATCGTAAGCTTTCTGCTAGCCTTAAAAAATTACTGATAGGCAAATCAGTATCGCTATCGATTAGAGAAAAAACAGATTTATAATCTCGCCCCATTAAGCGCCTTAAACGTATATTAAACATTTTTTCGGCAGCAGGATTTACGTATAAGAAAATATTGTTACTATTAATAATAACAATAGGATAGGGGATAACTTTAAATGCCTCCTGCTTATAATCCATTGGCGTTTTACCCGCGGTCCCACTCCTAGAATGCTTACGACGCAATAAAAAAAAGAGCATAACTATTAAGCAAACCAGAAGAAAAACTAACGGTAGCCCTGTATCAGAAGTAAAAAACCCCATCTGTAACCATTGATAAGAAATTTATTGTAAGTAAATTTCTTATCACTCCTTTCGCGCCCAATATACTGCAAATTTTCTTATTTTTTAAAGATAAAACGCAGAATTTAGCTTATTAATTATTTGACCTCCAATTTAAAGCGGAACAGCTAATGATAGGTCGGGTCAGCTTGTCTCTCGACGCAATAAAATCTAACCCGACCTACAGTAATCTACCCACCCCGTATTAAGTTAGTGACCAATTATTTTATGGCAATTAGCCATACAAACCCAGTCGAACCTTATAGCATAGAAAAACTGTACATAAACTGTATAAATACTGGCATCCTTTATATGCCAATTGACAGTTTGCTATCCCGTATTACATAACTGATGTTACCCAGTTAAAAACTATTAAAGTATGTTTATACTCCCTATAGGGGTAGGGAAGTTTTACTGCTACCAGTTTAAGGCGGAACAGTTCATGTTTCTGCTATTCACCCGCACCCTTCGGTAGACTCAGGAAGCGGTGCCCTGAGTCTACCGAAGGGCTAGTTCCCTCAGCGGAGTCGAAAGGTACAATTATTTATGTGAAAAACTCTATATACCTATATCACAACGCAAAAAGGTCGAATTTCCAGATAGAAACCGACCTTTTCTATAACTTCATATCGCCCTAAAATAGAAGGGACTAAGCACTCAAGCAAATTGTTAAATTAATTTTACACCAATGCTTATAAAAGCTATTAAATTTTCTCTTTAATACGTGCTGCTTTACCCGTCAAACCACGGAGGTAATACAACTTAGCACGACGCACATCACCTTTACGCTTAACCTCAATACCCGCTATCGCATTACTGTATGTCTGGAAGACACGCTCAACGCCTTCACCATGTGAAATCTTACGGACAGTGAACGCTGAGTTCATGCCACGGTTTTTCTTGCCAATAACAATGCCTTCGAATGCCTGTAAACGCTCACGATCACCTTCTGTTACGCGAACCTGAACAACCACGGTATCACCTGGGTTGAAATCAGGGATTTCTTTGTTCATTTGCTCTACTTCAAGCTGTTGAATAATGTTACTCATGTTTGTCCTCTAATTCTCTTTAATGTTCTTTAAAAAATCGTGTAGAAGCTGCTTATCTTCCACTTCTAAAATTCTATTTTCTAATAAATCAGGTCTTCGCTGTTGTGTTCGACCTAACGCCTGTTGTCTGCGCCATATTGCTATACGCTGATGATCTCCACTTTTAAGCACGGCGGGGATTTCTTTTCCTGCGTAGACTTCGGGTCGCGTATAGTGCGGATAATCCAGCAAACCATCGGAGAATGAATCCTGCTCTGCGGAATCTTCATGCCCTAATACATTCGGCAATAAGCGTGTAATGGCATCAATTAGCACCATTGCACCTAGCTCACCACCGCTGATCACATAATCACCCAGTGACCACTCTTCATCAACCTGCATCTCTAGAACACGCTCATCCACGCCTTCATAGCGACCACAAAGAAAAATCAAACCTTGTTCAGTTGACATTTTTTTAATAGCGGACTGGTTTAGCGTCTTACCTTGTGGGCTTAAATAGATAACTTTTGTTGCGATTGCCTTGCTGGCATTAATCGCTCTAATATCTTGAATCGCATCAACTAGACAGTCTGGCTTCATCACCATACCAGGACCACCACCATAGGGGCGATCATCGACAGTACGATGCACATCCGCGGTGTAATCTCGCGGATTCCAACACTGCACATCAATTAAATCTGCTTTTGCAGCTCGCCCTACCACACCTGACTCTGTCACTGACTGAATTAGCTCTGGAAATAAGGTGATGACATCAAAGCGCATATAAAGCACCCGCCCAAAAAAAATCTAACATTTTGATCCCTATTTTTCGCCCTCTGCGTTTGTTACTTCGGTCACATAGTCTTACACTATACTTCTTGTGTAACACCTTGAAATTCAAAAACAGAAAGCAAAATTTTGTTAGATTGATTTTGTCTTGGGTGCTGAAACATTAAAATTCAGGATCCCAGTCAACGACCATCTGCGTTGCTTGCAAATCAACACTAATAACAACATTATCAATATAAGGAATATAACGTTCTCGATCCCCCTCAACCACTAAGACATCATTATTTCCTGTCTCAAATAACCAAGCTATTTTCCCTAGATCAACACCTGTTGTTGTGAACACTGCTAGACCTTCAAGATCAGACCAGTAATATTCACCCTTTTTAAGCTTAAGCAACTGACTTTGATTAATATAAATTTCAGTTCCAATTAGCTCACGCGCTTGATCGGGATAATGAACGCCCTCTAAATGCGCGACAACAACTTTGCCTTGGCGACGTCCATTCAATACCTTGATGGACTGTTTATCATCACCAGCGCCTAACTGCCACTCCTTATACTTAGCAATATTCTCTCTAGGCGCTGTATGGGAGAATACTTTTACCCATCCCTTTACACCAAAAACACCTGATATTTCGCCCAAGTGAATATAATCAGAAGATTGCTTCATACAATAGAGTAATTATGCAGACTCAGAAGTTTCTGTAGCAGCGGCATCTTTTAACAATTTAGCCACACGATCAGAAGGCTTAGCACCTAAATCCATCCAGTGCTTGATGCGATCACCTTCAATATGAAAAGGCACTTCTTGACCACATGCGCGAGGATTGTAATACCCTAAACGCTCAATATATCCACTATCACGTGGCTTACGTGAGTCTGTAACAACAATATTGTAAAATGGGCGCTTCTTTGCCCCGCCTCGTGCTAAACGAATAGTAACCATAATTTATAAAACTCTAATATTGTCTAAAAAAGACGATCCGAGAAAGAAGCTTCAAGCTCAAACAATCTCGACCTGAAAAATAATCGCGTGATTTTACTCTTTTTTCCTGAAATTGAAAGCACTAATTATAATAATTGGTGGTCTGTTTAAACCGAGGACAATTAATTGTCACTCCCTGTCGTCCCCACAATGTTTTAACATAGGAATAGTTCCTCTATTCCACAATGAAACATACTGTTTAACAACAGAACAAAACCGTCCGACGAGCGCCCCTAAAAATACACTCGTCTTATTGCTATAGTGAAACCTCCCCCAATAATAATAAAAAACACTACCCCCATGAAAAATAAGATTATAATAAGTTGCATCTTTATCGGATTTTGCACAGTACATTTACACGCCACTCCAAATTCACAACAACTAAGAGCACACAAACAACACTATAGACAAAAGCTAAATATTGATTTGCCTTTATTACCCCAAAATAACAATATCAATCAACTCAATATTAAAAAAGATAGCAACACTCCCATCATATTAGCGAGCGCAAAGCATTTTTCAATAGGAAATCTTCTCGTCTTAAGCTCAAACAAAAACGCAGTCCTAAAAGCTGTTTTAAAGAAAAAAAGCTATGGACTGCGTTACACCAGAGTTTGGTAGTTAACAAATTTTTTAAAAAAATATCGCAAAAATGCAAGGCTCGCGAAGAAAAGATAGAAAAACCTTTGCGCGCTCCGCATCTTTGCGAGAGATATGGGGCTTCCCTACTATTGAGGAGGAAAGCCACCACCCATCATTCCAGGTGGCATTTGACCTTGCATAGAGCGCATCATTTTCTTCATGCCACCACCTTTGAACTTTTTCATCATTTTGCTCATTTGCTTATGTTGTTTGAGAATACGATTCACGTCCTGAATCTGCATTCCACAACCTGCGGCTATACGCTTTTTACGCGATCCTTTAATAATGGCGGGAAAACGACGCTCCTGCTGTGTCATTGAGTTAATAATAGCAACCATA
>DRMS01000359.1 GCA_011322515.1 Leucothrix mucor | reverse complement strand
TCTGAGGCTAAGTTTAAAGGGGGATAGTTTTCTTTTTGACGTAAACAGAACCAAAAATAAAAGGCAAATTCTCGTGCTGTTAAGGTGACTGCAAAGCCATTTAGCACCACAACACGGTTATAAAGATAAAGTGCGATGGTGGGCGGTTCACTAAATAGTTGAATTTTTGCCACGGTCTCCTGAAACCCTGCTGTGCCTTTTAATAATGCCTCTGGCACTTGATAGCGCATGCGTACATAAGGAATATCCGATAAAATAATATTTGCTTCATCGGTGCTGTAATGACGATTATCTATGGAAAATCGTTGTGCTTTAGGACGAGGGTAAAAGAAGTTTTCATTATTCATAAAAGGATAATTAACCAGCACATGCGAGAGGCGATCTTGCCAACGTCCATATAAACTTAACGCATAACCTGCATAATATGACATGGTTTTGCGTCCTCCTGCTAAGGAGACGTGTAGGGAAGTGTTGCTGTCTTGGGTAAATTCTTTGATCTTATTGGTAATATAATTAGAGGCGATTTTATTATGCTCGCTGGACTCATTATCATTTATAAATTGTCCTTCGGTATCGGCAATGATATGGATATTTTCTTTCTTAAAAATATCACGGTCTATGCCATAGTCTTCACACAAAGTATAAAACCAGCCTTGATCGTGTGCCGTACCAAGTAAGGCAATCTCAGCAGAATTAGCCCCTTCTTTGGTGGTGATTAAATGAATTTCAGTTGGGATATAAACAGGATCAGAATCCACCGCTAACTTATATAAAGTCTCGGTAACAATTTGTGGTGTCATACCAATAACAACTAATAAAATACGTTTTTTGTACTGTTCAGGCTGTGGGCTTGCACTGCTCATTATTGATCCTTTAGGTCTGTTTTAATGCTTAGAAAATGATATACCATTAAAATTTTATTGGCTGTTTTAGCAAGCTTGCCAAATGCTTTTCTGTTTGTGGTTTTAGCTTGCATTCACACTTAAAATTTTATAGCGCCCAAATCCCATACTGGCATTTTGCCCAACATTTAAAAACTGCCCTAAAAATAAATAAGCCCATAGACTCTCAAGCCCGTTGAGTGATAAATCGAGATAACCAAGTACCCCAGAGGTGGGGATGTGTGCTTTATGTTTGGCAGAGTATCGGCTGTGCTGAGAGAAAGTTAAGGACTGTGTAAGACAGCTTGATTCTAGCTGTTGGGCGTATGATTTTAGTTGTATAAAGTCCGTTTCTAGTGGTGTATTGGTATAGAAATTTTGCAATAAAGAAATACGTCTGATAATCGTCATTATGAGTTTAGTGATATTTAATCTCACGGGATGTTGCTTACCTTTGGCGGCTTTATCCCGATAAGGCGTACACCATTGCAAACGAATCAGCGAGGGGCATTTAGGAATCGTCGGAATGTGTTCTGCTGCTAATGAAAGCAGTAAACCATTGGCATACAATAGTTGCTCTTGTCCTTCTTGATAGTGTACTGAAACACTGTTTAGCCTTGCTTTAAAGCGTTGTCGTGTTAGCCCTTGTTGCCCTATATTTTCCATGCTTTCAATAAGAGTGGGCAGTTTTTTAATACTCGAACCGATCAGAGTCATTTTAATTGTGAATAACTCATCCTTTTGAATCTGCATTGTTTGGCTTATCTCCCCCCGAAAGACATGGGGAACAGGGATGGTGTCGTACTTTCGCATTATTTGCGTATAGCTAGGGCGTGCGCCATAAAATAACAAAGCATAATCACAGTTGTGCAATAACATACAGTGTTTACACTCCGAGCGGGGCTGTACACAGCTTACAATCTCTCGTAAAGCCCGCCCGAACTGCCCGTGCCATAGGCTGGCAGAAAATTTTGTATTAACAATGGGTTGCAATGCCCTAAAAGTAAAAGAGTAAATAGCAAAAGGAAGCAGGGGAGGGGTCACAATAAACTCCAGTAATTAACTTGAGTAATATTATGGCATGAACGGGAGATTAACAAGCCAATGGCAAGCTTGCCAAAATATGGGGATCAATTTAAAGCAACACAGCCTTGTGTTCGTAATGCTGGAGCATTCGATATGAGTTCCCACGCTGGAGCGTGGGAACTAGAGATTGTGCTGTATCAACAGATCCCTAGCTTGATGCTTTGCGTAGTGCCATTACTTCCTCAAGAGGTAGCCCTGTTTTATCGGCGATGGTTTCATCATCAAGAAGATCAAGCAATTGATGGGCAAGCCTGAGACGTTCATCTTGAATGCCTTTTTCCATGCCTCTTTCAATGCCTCTTTCTATGCCTTTCTCCATACCCCATCGAAAGGAGGGAAGATTTTCCATATTTACTTGTGTCAACATAATTGGCTCAATGTTTTTATTATTGTGGTATATCAACAGGTCCCTAGCTTGATGCTTTGCGTAGTGCCATTACTTCCTCAAGAGGTAGCCCTGTTTTATCGGCGATGGTTTCATCATCAAGAAGATCAAGCAATTGATGGGCAAGCCTGAGGCGCTCATCTTGAATGCCTCTTTCCATGCCTCTTTCTATGCCTTTCTCCATGCCTTTCTCCATACCTCTTTCCATGCCTCTTTCCATGCCTTTCTCCATACCCCATCGAAAGGAGGGAAGATTTTCCATATTTACTTGTGTCAACATATTTTTTGCCTCTTCGATTTCTGTTTGTAGATTGCGGTTTTCAGATAAAATCTCCAACATAGAAAAATAGTCACGAAAACGTTTATTGTCGTTTTTTAATAAGTGATGTAAACGGGTCACAATATAACAGACAACATCCTGCGCGGGTTGTTGCTTAAAATCACATAATATCGCTAAGACTAGCGCATCAGGATCATCTTGTTGAATTAATAAATTGCAATCGACACTGTGTATATCAAGAATTTGATACTGATAGCTTAAATTAGCGGTCTGTAACCCCGATTTCATGGTTAGCTTAGAGGAGCCAATATACAGCATATACTGACGAATCTCCTCCTTTTGCCAACTCATTTGAATATCGGTGTAATAGCGTAACATTCTT
>DRMS01000358.1 GCA_011322515.1 Leucothrix mucor | reverse complement strand
GTATTCATCGCAAACACCTTACGCACAATATTGGCAGATGGCTTGCTGGCTTTACGACCGACCTCTGCAAATTTTTCAACGGCATCAGGCTTGGCATCCAAATCGGATAAAGCTGACCAGTTTCCCGCTGATTTTAATTTAGCAAGTACTTCTTCGCCTTTCTTATTGATTAATTTACGTGTTGTCGTGTCAATAATTGCCTGTTTAATTTCCTCACTCACATCGGCTAATGGCTTTAATACAGGTGCTTTCTTTTCATTGATACGGATCACTGCAACATCAGTATCCGTCAGTTCAATTAAATTTGAGTTTTTAGCTTGATTAAATACTTTCTCAGAAAATGCTTCCGCTAATACCTTGGGATCCGCCGTAAAATCCTTGCCGCCTTTGCGTGCAAACCAATCGGTAGTCTGCACATCTAAACCAACAGATTCTCCTGCGGGATCAAGGCTAGCATCATTTTCAAAGGCAACCGTGTTTAATCTCTCAACTTGTGTTTGAAATAATTTATCTGCTTTTTCCTTACGGTAATTCTTCTCAACTTTATCTTTAACCTGCTCAAGCGTCTGCTGCACTTCTGGCTTTATTTCTGAGACTTTAAGTAGCTCATAGCCTGAATCAGTTTTTACAACGGCTGATAATTCATCTTTTTTCAACGCAAAAGCCGCTTTTTCAAAAGCAGGTCCCATATCACCCTGTGCTAAAAAACCCATATCCCCTGCTATTCTATTTTCAGCTTTTTCTAGTAAAAGAGCTTCAAATGCTACCTCTTTTGATGTAATTCGCTTACGCAGGTTCTCTGCTCGTTTTTTAGCATCTTCATCTTTTCCATCAACCACTTTAATTAAGATATGTGCTACTTTACGCAACTCACGAGTTACATAATCACCGCTAGTATCATCATAAAAGCTTTGCAATTGCTCTGGCGTAACAGAAACCGCTTCAGCTAAATCAGCCGCTTTCAAGCGCACATAGCTAAGTTTGATTTTTTCTTTTGTCATATACTGATCTGAATGTGAATCATAATATGCTTTCACATCATCATCGCTTGGCTTAATCTGATCTTTATAGTCATCAATTTTTAAGGTAAATATTTCAAAATCGCGCGTTTGTTTTAACAATGCTTGATAAGCTGCAACCTGTACATCTGGAATATAACTTGTATTACTAATGCCAGCAGATAATTGCCGATTAGAAATATCTGCTCTTAACGCTGCTTCATAGCTGACTTTATTACGACGATTAGCTTTTAATAACTTCTCATAGGTAGATGCATCAAAAACCCCTTCTTTTTGAAACGAAGGCGTGCTAGAAATAATAGAAAAGACCTCTGCATCACTGGCTCGGTAGCCATTATTTTCAACATTTTGCCTCAGTAAAGCCTGATTAATCAATCCTTCTAATGCTTGAGATTTAAGCCCTGTATCATCAAATCCTGGCGGCATTCTACCGCCAAACATTGAGGTCAATCGCTGCTTTTGTTGCAATAATTCATTTTGCATTTCACTAACAGAAATATCATCTCCATTCACCGTTGCGGCAACAAGCTTATCACCACCACCTAGATATGAACTAATTCCAAAAAGAGCAAATGGAATACTGATTAGACCAACAACAAGGTATGCAACCCAACCTTTCGCATTATCATTAATAGTTTGCAGCATGGCTTTTCGTTATCTCTTAAATAATTTTTAGATTTTAATTTTTCAGGAACAAAGAGTCCATAATATTTGATTAAGTCCGAATATTATTAATCTCTTACTCCCGCTGTTACAGTCCCGTGTAACAATAATTTGATGGCGGATAATACAGTATTGTAGCAAAGGAAGGAAATTTAAATAGTCAACAAGCTACGCAGTTACAATATGTAATCAAATGACTATTCGAATATGATGCCCTTTGGGCAAAAAGAAAAACCACCTTTTTTATTCAATAGATTAATACACATATAATATTAATCTATATAATTTATTTAAAACCTTTTCCCAAAACATAAATATTGGGCATAAAAAAAGGATGCCTAGGCATCCTTTAAAATATGGCGGAGCGGACGGGACTCGAACCCGCGACCCCCGGCGTGACAGGCCGGTATTCTAACCAACTGAACTACCGCTCCAATGGTGGGTGATGAGAGACTTGAACTCCCGACAACCGCCTTGTAAGGGCGGGGCTCTACCAACTGAGCTAATCACCCTGACTTGAGAGCGCGCTAGTTTACGGCATCTTTTAATGCTTTACCAGCCTTAAATGCAGGATTTTTTGATGCTTTGATTTGAATGGTCTCACCCGTACGTGGGTTACGTCCAGTACGCGCACTACGATCACGAACTAAGAAGGTTCCAAAGCCGATCAATGTTACCTGATCACCCCCTTCAAGAGTCTCTGTTACTGTTTCTACAAAGCTTTTATAAGCACGTTCTGCATCAGCTTTTGTTAAACCTGATTTTTCTGCCATAGACGCTACTAGTTCTGACTTATTCATATAATGCTATCCTTTATAATATATTTGTTAGGGGGGATCAAGGGTGTACTATTTTGCCATTCGATATAAAATGACATTAAACAGAATCACTTTGTAAAAAAATAAAAAATTAATTAAGATAGATTTACTAGTATAAATGCCGTATATCTTATCTACCTAATATGTGCAGTACTCTAATAAATAGAGCCACTGCAATCAAGTCATAAATTAAATTATTTGAATTTAATTTACTGATTTTAATAAGCCTTTTAAAAAAAATACAAAATCAACCCTCAATTTTATCTTATTCCATTAAAATAATCGATCAAACATTAATCTAAATGATTAATGTATTATCACTCCTATTAATGTGCTCTGATTTTCCCTGCATCCGTATCAAACGATGTTGAAGTTGGCGTGCCTGATTCAAGTTCGTCATCATCCTCTGACAAAGGTTCTGGAAGTGATTCCAAAGCAATCTCCAACACTTCATCAATCCATTTTACAGGATTAATGACAAGTCCTTTTTTAACATTCTCAGGTATATCCGCCAAATCTTTCTCATTATCAGCAGGAATCAATACAACGGTGATTCCACCACGATGAGCTGCTAATAATTTTTCCTTTAGCCCTCCAATGGGTAAAACTTCTCCACGAAGTGTGATTTCACCTGTCATTGCAACTTCTGCTTTAACAGGAATTCCTGTCATAGCAGACACAATTGTTGTCACCATGCCAACGCCTGCGCTAGGCCCATCTTTAGGCGTTGCACCTTCTGGCACATGAATATGAACGTTATGTTTCTTTAAATACTTACGTGAAATACCCAATTGATGCGCACGACTTTTAACCACTGTTTCAGCGGCTTGTATCGACTCTTCCATTACCTTACCAAGGCTACCTGTGCTTTTAATACTCCCATTTCCCGAGAGCGCTACACTTTCAATTGTTAGTAATTCACCACCCACTGATGTCCAAGCAAGCCCCGTCACCTGCCCTACTTGATTTTCTTTATCCGCACGACCAAAATCAAAACGCTTCACACCTAAATATTTTTCAATATTTTTCGCACTGACCGCTGATTTTTTCTTATCTTTAATCAAATGCTCGCGAATTGTTTTTCTGCAAATTTTTGAAATCTCACGATCAAGATTACGCACACCAGCTTCACGCGTGTAATAACGAATAATCGACATGATTGCGCTATCACTAATCGTCAATTCACCTTTTTTAATCCCATTTTCTTTAAACTTTTTTGGCATTAAATAATTTCTAGCAATATTGAGCTTTTCGTCTTCGGTATACCCGGGAATGCGAATGACTTCCATTCGGTCCAATAAAGGACCTGGGATATCCATACTATTAGAGGTAGCAACAAACATCACATCCGATAAATCAAAATCAACTTCTAGATAATGATCTGCAAACGTATGGTTCTGCTCAGGATCTAATACCTCCAATAAAGCAGAGGCTGGGTCGCCACGAAAATCCGTTGCCATTTTATCTATTTCATCTAACAAAAAGAGTGGATTACGCT
>DRMS01000357.1 GCA_011322515.1 Leucothrix mucor | reverse complement strand
GCGCTAAAACACTAATCGCGGCGCCACCTCGCACAAAATTTTTGACCATTTCACCCGTCACAACCTGTGGAAAAGCAGATACGCCCTCCTCCGCAACACCATGATCTGCCGCAAAAATACTGATATGCACCTTATCAAGCTGTGGCTTACAAACCCCTTGCCACCCCGCAAATTGAATCGCTAAACGCTCCAATACGCCCAAAGAACCTGCGGGCTTGGTTAATATTGCCTGCCTTTGCTCTGCACTCTCCTGCGCCATTTTATCAATCGAAGCAACCTCCTCCATAATCCAACCTGATAACATTTATAACGTTCCTTTTAAAACCATTGGTAGCCCCGCCACCGTTAAAATCACTTGATCAGACACTGCGGCCATACGCTGATGCAAATCCCCTGCCAAGTCAATAAACTGACGACTTAACTGATTCATCGGCACAATCCCCAGACCCGTTTCATTACTTACAAAAATTACATCCATCTGGCAGTTAGTTAAAAAATCAAGTAATTCATGAATTTCAATCTGTCGCTGTTTTTCTCCCAGTTTGAACAATAGATTACTCAACCATAAAGTCAAACAATCAATTAAAATCAATTGATCATTCTTTGCTTGATTAAGTTGAGATAAGTGATTAAGAACTTTAGCTAAAGCAATCGGCTCCTCAATCGTCTGCCACTCCACTGGCTGATCAATACGTCGCTTCTGATGAAATAAAATGCGCTGCTCCATCTCGCTATCCTGCGCTTCTGCTGTCGCTATATAGATGAGTCTTTTTTGTGATTGAATTGCTAGGTTTTCAGCAAAGAGGCTTTTACCTGACTTGGCACCGCCTAGAATTAGTGTTTTCATTGGAATAGAACAGGAATTAGGGTTAGCAAGTTTATTTAGTTAGAATATAGACACTATTTTAATCAAAAAATAATCTTATACATGAAATCATTATGCCATAAGTGATGACGGGGATTTACTTACCATGAGAAATAGATTAGATATTATTCAATGAGCTGGTCATTTTAGCCATGAACAGTGTGATATTGATTATCATACTGTCTATTTTAATACCCATATTGAATTTGAACCTAGTAGTGGAGTAACATGCGCCACACTCAAACCCCTGTCTGATCACCCCATAACCAACGGTGTAACTGAGGTAGGATGCGTACTTGATGCCAATTTAATTCCTGTATTTTCTCTATTAACCACAATAAACGTTGCTGATCGACATCCTGTTGTTGCCTCACTGCTTTTGCCCCTCCCCCTTCAAGCTGAGCATCTGTATTACAGGGCTGAATAAAACTAGGGAACTGTGGATACTGATCAGCAATCGCTTTTGCCCAAGTTATATCACTCTTATCAGCCACCACAAATTTTAAAGCAATATCAACCTGATGTTGCTCAGACTGACACGCTTCTAAACAACGCTCTAAACCACGTTGTTTAAACTTCATTCCTGTTGAGGGAGGTTTAGGACTTAGTGTTAATTGATCTAATAATGAAAACCAAGGCTGTGCAATACTCGCCTGTGTTTCCATTGAAAATTGATACCCTTTAGCTTGCCCTCGCTTAATAAGTTCAGCAAAGTCTTGTAGTGCGGGATTTCCTCCCGACAAGGTAACCCAGAGCGGATGACCATTACTCAGTTTTTCTATTTTATTAAAAATAGTCGTTGCATCCAATAAAGGCCACTGCGGTTTAAATTTAGGCAAAACAGCATAATGCGTATCACACCATGAGCAACGATAATCACAACCACCTGCACGGACAAAAATGGTTGGCATGCCAATCAACGCCCCCTCCCCTTGGATGGTAGGGCCAAATATTTCAGAAATACTAATCAACTCAGAGAGGTTATTGCTACTCTGCTGATCGATTGGATGTATTATCAGGGGAGCATTCATAGCGTATTCTCCATAACAGGACGATAACAAGCCCATGTCTTAGGGGTTTCACTGACCCGCACTTCGCTTACTTCTGACCAGCGAGTTTTTGCCCAATCATAAATAAACTTGGCAAGGTTTTCGGCGGTTGTATCATCATGCCCTAACACATCATTTAAATGGCGATGATCTAAACGCTCATCAATAAACTGCTTAAGCGCATCTAAGTCATTATAATCACGAACAAAACCGTATTGATTGAGATGTAGGGCTTGTAGCTCTATTTCGACAATATAATTATGGCCATGCATCCGCGCACAAGGATGTTCATCAGAAAGGTTTAATAATTGATGAGAAGCGCTAAAGTTAAACTGTTTACTAATACGATACATAGATTAAGTTACCGATTGCCAGAATTTAGCATCTGCATAAAGAGTAGGGTCTTCGACATTAGCAAGATGAAAGGCTTCACGACGTTCTACACACGTTCCACAACGCCCACAGTGCTGTTTTAATCCTTTATAACACGACCATGTTTGTGCAAATGGAACGGCATATTTGATGCCTTCCTGCACAATAGCTTTTTTATCGCGCTCTAAAAAAGGGGTATATAAAGAAATATCGGCAATACCATCCAACGCAAGTGTCTGCATTGCTGCAAAGGTATGAATAAAGTCAGGACGACAATCTGCGTAAATAAAATGATCCCCACCATGCACCGCCATCGCCACAGTATCCGCCTGCTGAGAAACTGCAAGACCATAAGCAATGGTCATCATAATGGCATTACGGTTTGGTACGACCGTTGCTTCCATACTGGCTTCAGCATAATGTCCATCAGGAATAGTAGCATTGTGTTGCGAACGGGGAGTCAATGCAGAGTTGAGGTGTTGACCTACCTGACTCAAATCAATCACGGTATGCTTAACCCCTAATTGATCGGCACAAAGACGTGCAAAATCGAGTTCTTTTAAATGACGTTGACCGTAATTAAACGACAACAAGGAAGCGAGTACGCCTTCGTTCGCTACTTTATAAGCCAAAGTAACCGAATCCAAGCCACCCGAACAAACAACTAGGGCTTTCATAATTCCTTCTTTGAGAGAAAAACTCTCTGTGTTTTTTACCTGGTGCATCGACAGGGGCTACATAGGACAGTAGCCAAGCAGGGCTTTATAGCGAAAAGAAGAAAGATGATCAAGAAAAGATTTAGAATATTACAATGCACTACTATCAATTTTCAGCAGTAAAATTAGAGTGATGTAGATTGCTGTTAACGATAGGAGTCCCAACAAAATCTAGCGTATTTTTTGATGCTATCTTGGATTTACATAACTTAAGTGGGTAGCCAATTTTAGCAGCTTTTCCAGCAAAAACCGATGCATCGAGTATGAAAAAACCTCGCCAACCAACAGAAGGGAAAAAAGATTAGCTACTACAGACTATAATAACTTGTTATTATCTCATTTTTTTAGAATAACTTAGGGAGTTCCAAGTAATGAATTTACCTATATTGCGCTGATTTTTTGTTCCTGATTGGAGCATCTCAATCAGGAGCAAAAGGGCAAGTAAGATGGGTAAAATCATTGCTTGGAACTTCCTTAATAAACTCACGTGACCTATCGTAAGGGTCACCACTGGAGAAAATATAATGCCAATTATAACATTGCCTGATGGGAGTCAGCGCTCATTTGACCATCCTATTTCTATTCTTGATGTTGCTGCCGATATTGGACCTGGCTTAGCCAAAGCGACCCTTGCAGGAAAGATCAATGGTGAGATTTTAGATGCAAGCCATCTGATAGAAACAAATTGTGAGTTACAAATTTTTACCAATAGCAGTGATGAAGGTCTGGAGGTGATTCGTCACTCCTCCGCGCATTTGATGGCACAAGCCGTTAAGCAGCTTTTTCCAGAAGCACAAGTTACTATTGGACCTGTGATTGAAGATGGTTTTTTCTATGATTTTTCTTATCAGCGTGCGTTTACGCCTGAAGATGTTAGTGCGATAGAAAAGCGCATGCAGGAAATTATCAAGCAGGATATTCCTATTGAACGTAGCGTTATGGCGCGTGATGAGGCGGTTGCTTTCTTTAAGGAAATGGGCGAAGAATATAAAGCTGAAATTATTGCAGATATTCCATCTGATGAAGATTTATCTTTGTATCGTCAAGGTGATTTTATTGATTTATGCCGTGGACCTCATGTGCCAAGTACAGGAAAAATACCTGCGATTAAACTAATGAAACTGGCAGGTGCGTATTGGCGTGGTGATTCTAATAATGAAATGTTACAGCGCATTTATGGCACGGCTTGGAGTAATAAGAAACAACTAAAAGCGTATATTCGCCGCATTGAAGAAGCTGAAAAGCGTGATCATCGCAAGATTGCACGTAAGCTCGATTTATTTCATATCCAAGAAGAAGCACCAGGGCAAGTTTTTTGGCATGCAAAAGGTTGGACTATTTATCAAGCCATTGCACAGTATATGCGTGAGCAACAACGCTTACGGGGCTACCAAGAAATTAACACACCTCAATTAGTCGATTTTTCATTATGGGAACGCTCAGGTCATGCGGCTAAATACAGTGATGATATGTTTTCACTGGAGTCTGATAACCGACAATTTGCGCTAAAACCAATGAACTGCCCTTGTCATCTTCAAGTGTTTAATCAAGGTCTAAAAAGCTATCGTGATTTACCCTTACGCCTTGCAGAATTTGGCTCTTGTCATCGGAACGAAATGTCAGGTGCATTACATGGTTTAATGCGAGTACGTGCGTTTGTGCAAGATGATGGTCATACTTTCTGTACTGAAGACCAAATTCAATCTGAGGTAGCTGAATTTATCGACTTTTTGCACGATGTTTATAAAGACTTTGGCTTTGATGAAGTTATTTATCGCCTATCAACCCGCCCTGAAAACCGCGTGGGTAGTGATGAAAATTGGGACAAGTCAGAAAAAGCCTTAGCAGATGCACTGGATGCTAAAGAACTTGATTGGGAAGAACTCCCAGGTGAAGGCGCTTTCTATGGTCCAAAAATTGAGTTCTCATTAAAAGATAGCATTGGACGAGTATGGCAATTAGGCACTATTCAGGTTGATTTCTCCATGCCTGAGCGTTTAGATGCACAATATGTTGCCGAAAATGGCTCACGTCAAACACCTGTTATGCTACATCGTGCTATCCTTGGTTCCTTTGAACGCTTTATTGGTATTTTGATAGAACATCACGAAGGTCGCTTCCCATTATGGCTATCACCCGAACAAGCTGTTGTGATGAACATCACCGATAAACAGTCTGATTTTGTGCATTCCGTGGTTGATCGGTTGAAAAAATCAGGTATTCGTGCAGTATCGGACTTGAGAAATGAAAAAATAGGCTTTAAAATCCGTGAACATACCTTGCAGAGAATCCCTTATCTATTAGTTGTAGGTGATAGAGAAGTTGAAGCCGATTCTGTTGCGGTGCGTACGCGCTCAGGCGAAGACTTAGGAACATTAAGTGTTTCGGACCTGATAAAAACCATTAACAGCGAAGTTGCTACTCGCAGTTAAGATAGCACTCCATTAACATAGTTTTGATACAGCGTTGATGGAGTACTTACTTTGTTGTATATTTTAGAACACTGAGTAATCACCATTCTTAAAATTTACAATAAGAATTTATTAATTTGCTTTGGAGGAAACAAGGCATCGCTCGAAATCAGAAGAAAAATCGCATCAATGATGCCATTACTTTAACCAAAGTCCGTCTTATAGACGCTACTGGTGAAAACAAAGGGGTCGTTTCTTATCAGGAAGCCCTATCAGAAGCTAAATCATTAAATCTTGATTTGGTTGAAATTGTGCCAAATGCAGAGCCCCCTGTCTGTCGCATTATGGACTATGGCAAGTTCAGATTTGAGTCGAGCAAACAAAAAGGCGCTGCCAAGAAAAAGCAGAAGAAGACGCAATTAAAAGAAATTAAAATGCGCCCAGGCACTGATATTGGCGATTACAATATCAAGCTCAAAAAGCTAACTGAGTTTCTTGAAAACGGCGATAAAACCAAAATTACCATACGCTTTCGCGGTCGTGAAATGGCGCATCGTGAACTAGGCATGGAAATGCTCAAGCGCGTTGAAAAAGATCTGGAAGAATATGGCTCAGTAGAACAATTTCCAAAAATGGAAGGTCGTCAGATGATTATGGTGCTTGGACCACTTAAGAAGCAGAAAACTTAGGTAACCCCACTTTTCTTAATCAAAAGCTTGGATCATGAGACTCAAGCTTTCGTCCCTTTTGAAAAGACATTACGCTTAACCACAGTAGCAAAGAAATAATACTGATAAATATTTCTCCAAGATTTATCATTGTAGCTATCAATTTAAAGCAAGACAGAAAACATATCTCTGCGTCTTTGCAGGATAATTTGTTTATGTTTCGGAAAAACAAAGTTTTTGAAACAAGTTGTATAGATTAATATTATTATACATATTGATTTATTGAATAATGATGTGATTTTGTCTTTTTGCCCAAAGGGCATCATGTTCTCTTTCTAACTTTATGAATTAACAGCCTACCCTCCTTGGACTGATAGCCGATAAAACATACCCACAAGAATCACTTCCCCTCGTTAATCTTATTCGCTATAATCCGCGCTCAATTTTACTGTCTCTACAAGAAGGGCACTCTTAAGAGACGATCAATCAACCATTTTTTATGGAGATTAAAGATGCCTAAGATGAAAACTAATCGCGGCGCTGCTAAGCGTTTCCGCAAACGTGCTAATGGCACGTATAAATGCAAGCAATCTCACCTGCGTCATATCCTGACTAAAAAGAGTAGTAAACGTAAGCGTCATCTACGTGCTGGCGATGTTATCGAAAAAGTCGATACGCCAATGGTTCGTCGTATGCTTCCATACGTTTAGATTACCCGTTAACTAATTTAATAAGGATATAAGAGAATGGCTAGAGTAAAGCGTGGCGTTACAGCACGAGCTAAGCATAAAAAAGTATTAAAGAAAGCAAAAGGTTATTACGGCGCTCGAAGTCGTGTTTATCGTGTTGCTAATCAGGCGGTCACTAAAGCAGGTCAGTATGCATACCGTGACCGTCGCCAGAAGAAGCGTCAGTTCCGTCGTTTATGGATTGTACGTATCAATGCAGCGGCAAGAATGTTTGAACTATCTTACAGTCGTTTCATGGATGGTCTCAATAAAGCAGGTATCGAAGTTGATCGTAAAATGCTTGCGGATTTAGCCGTACATGATATTGATGCTTTTGGACAGTTAGCTGAGAAGGCAAAAGCCGCCCTCGCTTAATTGACCATTTGTAACCGTTCGGCTGCTCCCTGTAATTTGTCAGTTCAAGACGAGAAATGTGAGTTTACAAGTGTAAATGATCATTTTTCAACGCAGAAATGGCAGATTTCAGGGGGTAAGTGAACGGTTACGACCATTTAGATCAATTTATTAGCACGCTCTAAGTGTGTTTTAGAAAAGGGAAAGGCTTATGCCTTTCCCTTTTTTGTTTGGGATTAATAAATTTAAAAATAGAGTCATGGAAATACAGAATACACGGAAATAGATTTTTATATAAATAATTAAAATTTAGCTAAATCGTAGGTTGGGTTAGCTTATTGAGCATAGCGAAATAACGTAACCCAACAATAGTGCTAAATTCTGTTAGGTTACGTTGCCTCACTATCTCGGCAAGCTAACTCAACCTACGCAAGTCTATAGCAACTTAAATCAATAGAAATTTTTTCCGTATCCTCAGAGTATTCCGTGATACTAATTTTTTAATCAAATAAGCCCAACTAGCAAACGGAGAAACAACAGTGAAACAACTGTCAGAATTAATGGAACAGGCTCAAGAAGAGCTTTCATCAGCATCTGATCTTAGCGCATTAGATAATGTGCGAGTACATTATCTTGGCAAAAAAGGTTTGATAACCGCGCAGTTAAAACAACTGGGTCAATTACCTCCTGAGGATCGCCGTGAAGCAGGGCAGGAAATCAACCGTGCCAAGCAAGCATTGCAAAAATCTATTGAAGCACGCAAAACAGAGTTGCAAGAACAAGCACTGAATACCAAGCTTGAACAGGAAAAAATAGATATAACCCTGCCTGGGCGAAAAATGGATACAGGTAGCCTACATCCTGTTACCCGTACAACTAAGCGTATCGTAGAAATCTTCAAGCAACTTGGGTTTAATGTAGAAGAAGGCCCTGAAATTGAAGATGATTATCACAACTTTACTGCACTCAATATTCCTGACCATCATCCATCACGCGCATCACACGACACATTTTATTTTGGTGATGGAAAATTACTGCGTACTCACACCTCGCCTGTGCAAATCCGCACGATGGAAGAAAAACAACCGCCTTTGCGTATTATTGCACCTGGACGCGTTTATCGTTGTGACTCTGATGTGACTCACAGCCCTATGTTTCACCAAATTGAAGGTTTGATGGTCGATACAGACGTTACTTTTGCTGATCTAAAAGGCATTCTTGATGCGTTCTTTAAAGCCTTTTTTGAAGATGATAATTTTAAAACCCGTTTCCGCCCGCATTACTTTCCTTTTACAGAGCCTTCCGCAGAAACCGATATTCAATGTGTTTTATGTAGTGGCAAGGGCTGTAAAGTCTGTGGCAATACAGGTTGGATAGAAGTAATGGGATGTGGCATGGTCAATCCTGAGGTTTTCCGTCATGTGGGTATTGATCCTGATAAATACACAGGTTTTGCTTTTGGTTTTGGTATTGATCGCCTTGCCATGTTGCGCTATGGCATTGATGACCTGCGCAAGTTATTCGATAACGATATACGTTTTCTCAAGCAGTTCGCATAAGGAGTTAGGGATATGAAAGTCAGTGAAAAATGGTTACGCGAATGGGTTCACCTTGATGCGACAACAGAAGAAATAGAACGCCAACTTATTATGTCAGGAACCGAGCTTGATGGTATCGAGCCCGTTGCTTCTGCCTTTACTCAAGTTGTCGTTGGGCAGATTAAACAGATTGAGCAACACCCTGATGCAGATAGATTACGTGTGTGTCAAGTAGATGTAGCGGGCGATGCGCTATTGCAAATCGTTACTAATGCGG